>JASHTC010000112.1 GCA_030040755.1 Thermoplasmata archaeon
ACAGTACGACCGGGTTGCTGACGGCCGTCGTGGGCAAGGCCATGGCGAGGTCCGGGAGGTTGCCCGAAATATAAGCTTATGTCGAACGTCAATTTCGTAACACCGGCCCCGGCCGCTGGTCCGACGGGCGACCCGTCCGTGCTCGTCCTCCCGTGGGGGACCGCCGGTTCCCACGGAGGTCGTCGGGCGGGATCGGAGAATCTACGGCGACGCGTCCTGGCTCGCTCGTTCGGCCGCCTCCTGGTCAATCGGTTCCGGGCGCCTAGCCCGCGCACCGACTCTCGGCGCCGGTAACCCTCAAAGACCCCTACCGAATG
The DNA here is from genome assembly GCA_030040755.1 of Thermoplasmata archaeon. Classification (GTDB taxonomy): domain Archaea; phylum Thermoplasmatota; class Thermoplasmata; order Lutacidiplasmatales; family UBA184; genus Lutacidiplasma. The sequence continues at coordinate 318 of JASHTC010000112.1, forward strand.
CCATCGGCGTGCCCAAGGGCGTCGTTCGATTGGGACTGTCGATGGAGCCGGAGCTCCTGGCGGCCCTGGACCGCTGGGTCCAGCAGCGGAATTCGGGCAGCCGTTCCGAAGCGGTCCGGGCCCTGATCCGCAAGGAACTCGCGGAGGAGGAGCTGGGGGAACCCGACGCCGACGCGGTGGGCTGCCTCATGTTGCTCTACCGGCACGACGCCCCCAACGTGCTCGAGCGGGTGACGGCCGCCGAGCATCGGTGGGGGCCTCACATCCGGTCCTCCTCGCACGTCCACCTCGACGGGGGCACGTGCATGCAGATCCTCGGGCTCGCGGGAAAGCGCCGCGAGGTGATCGCGGCCGCGGAGGACCTCCGAGGCATCCGAGGGATTGCGTTCGGAAGGTTCTCGCTGGGTACGCCGGCGGTGGCCGGCGGCTCGACGGGACACCGACATCCTCACCGATGAGGGGGTAGACGGTACCCGTGGACGTCGCCGGTCGGAGACCGCGCTCCACGGTCCCGGGGGACCCATGACGATACCGGTCTCGAGCCCCTACTTCATCGGGGGCGCGATCCTCTTTGTCTTCGCGGGCGCGGTCGCCTACTTCTGGGTCGCCTCCTTTCTCTACGGGGCCGGGTACCAGGGGGCCCCTCGACGCTCCGTCGAGGCCATGCTGCGGATGTCCGACCTGAACCGCAACGACCGTCTGTACGAGCTCGGCGCGGGGATCGGGGCGGTGGCGTTCCCGGCCGCCCGCGAACGCGGGGCCCAGGTTCTGGCGGTGGAGATCGAGCCCCTGCGAGTGCTCATCCTTCGGGTCCGCCGGGCCCTCGGCCCCGCTGCCGAGCGCATCGAGGTCCGCCGGGGGAACATGTACGACCTGGATTTTGGCGGAGCCACCGCGGTCTCGGCGTTCCTCTGGCCGGGGGCGATGGCGCGCCTGCGGCCGAAGTTCGAACGGGAGCTCCGCCCCGGGACTCGGGTCGTGAGTCGGTGCCACCCCATCCTGGGGTGGACCCCGGAGGAATACGACCCGAAGGCGGACGTGTACCTCTACGTCTGGCCGAAGTCGGGGCCCCCCGGTCCGGCCGGACCGCTCCCGGCGGTCGACCCCGCCGCCAGCGCACGGGCCGCGGAGAGCGCGCCGGCGGCCGTGCCGTGATACCGTCCACCGAGGAGAACGGACGGCGGGCCCCGCGGGTCTGGGCCCGCTCCGGGGGGCGGTGACCCCAAGCATCAAATCGCTCGTGCGACTGCCGCCCCGACGAGATGAACGGCTCGTCACCTCCCGTCCTCGCCTACCCCGACCGGTTCCGTGCCGGGGAGGTGATCTCGACCCCCTCGAGGTCGTTGACCATGGGCGACATCGAGGCCTTCGCCCATCTGACCGGCGACGAGAACCCCCTCCACCTGGACGAGGAGTTCGCCCGCCCCCGTCTCTTCGGGGGGCGCGTGGCCCACGGGCTCTTCACGCTCGCGATCACGCTGGGTCAGTGGTACCGGGCCGGGGCGTTCGACGGACTCATCGTGGTCTTCTCGGGGATCGACAAGCTCCGGTTCCTTCGGCCCGTGCGTCCGGAGGATTCGCTCCGCTCCCAGGTCACCGTCGTGCGGCACGAGGCTTCCCCCCGCGGGGACCTGGTGGACCTCGAGAACACGACCTTCAATCAGCGCGACGAAGCGGTGCTCTCGTTCTCGGCCCGGCTCCTGCTGGCGCGCGGGGACGTGTCGCCGAGTCCCGGGGGTTCGAGGTCTTCTTCCCCGAGTTCCCACCCCGCCACGGCCAGCCCCCCCGCCTCATCGAGCCGGCCAGGTTCGCCGACCCTCCCCTCTTCTGCGGGCACGACGGTCACCTCGCCGACGGATACGCCCGCTCCTCGTGCGCAGCGATGGAGGACGAGAGTTCCGGGAGCCGGGCCCTGACCTCGCGGCGTGCGCTTTCCTCGGCGTCTCCGACTTCGTCGCGATGCGGTAGGTCCTCCGGGCGGGGTCTCCCGCGGGAGAACCTGGGTGTGCTGCGCCGTTAGCCCCCGCGCACGGGGGGCGCCGACCGGGTCGCGAACTTCTTCCCGAGCCATCCCCGCAGGAGCTCGGGGGCCTCCGTCGGGAAGACGGCGTGCCGCCCGCCGGGGATCACCCGGAACTCCTTGTCGTCCCCGTTCACTCCGTCGCAGAGCTCCCGCGCGGACTCGACGGGGAAGAGCTCGTCCTGGTCACCGACCGCCACGAGGAGCGGTACCCGCAACCTCTCCTCGAATCGGAGGTTCGGCGAGTCCAGCACCCCCTCCCGCAGCCTCCGGAGGAGGCGGAGGGCCGGAACGCCGTACATCACGCGGTAGAACCGGGCGGAGTACCGGAAGTTGAACAGTGGGTCGTCGAGCCCGATCATCCCGGTCCTCCGGTACTCGATCAGCGGGGTTCCCCGCAGGAGAGCGACGCCCAGCAGGGTTTTCACGACGCCCCCCGCCGAGGGACGCGGGAACCGCTCCGCGCGGATTTTTTTCCCCACGCTCAGCAGAATGACGCCGTCCACCTCCTGCGGGCACCGTCGCTGGGCGACGACCGCCGAGAGCGCCCCGAGGCTGTGGCCGAGGACCACGAGGCGCCGGGAGCGGGCCTTCACGAAGGCGACCGTCTCCGAGATATCGCTCGCCCAGCGTTCGGGACTCGGGTAATCCCCCCGCCTCCCGTCCGAGAGCCCATGCCCCCGCAGGTCCATCCCGTAGACCGGGATTCCCGCCCGCGCCAGCGGTTCGGCGAGCGTCGGCCCGTAGGGTCCGCTGTAGCCCGTGATCCCGTGGAAGACCAGCAGGGAGACCGCAGCGTTCTCCGAGCCCTCCCACCGCCGGAGGAACAGCATCCCGCCGTCCGACGCCCGGATCACCTCATGCGGGCCGGTGAACCCCGCCCGTCGGCTCGCGATGTCCAACTCGGTCCACCTTCCTCCGGAGCCGGGTAACGGACCGGGGGGGTGTAGTTTTCGTTCGGCGACCGGCTCCCCCTGCGCCCTCGCCGAGCGAGACGCGTCCGGCACCCGGCCGAGGCCACGGGGGGCCCGGGGACTCTGGCGCGACCGGGGGCCGCCGGTGGCCCGCGGGTCACCGTACGGGACCGCCCTACGCCAACGTATTGGGAGCGGAGCCGGTGCCGAGGCAGGACGCGTCGATGGAGCGTTCCCGCGAGGAGGGGATGGGCCCCGCCGCCCGCTCGTAGCATGGCCCCGCCGTCCGTGGCCGCCGAAGCATCGATCGTCGTCCGGGGACCGTCCGTCCCCCGCTCCGAGGAGGTCCTGACGGGGGAGGCGCTCGAGTTCCTGCGGGACCTCCACCGGCAGTTCGACCCGCGCCGGCGCGAACTCCTCGGTCGGCGCGGAGCGTTCCGGGCGAGCCTGGAGTCCGGGCGCCTCCCCGGGTTTCCTCGGGAGACGGCGGCCGTCCGGGACGCCGACTGGAGGGTCGCGACGCCCCCACGGGACCTCACGGACCGACGCGTGGAGATCACGGGTCCCACGGACCGCAAGATGGTCATCAACGCCCTCAACTCGGGCGCCCGGGTCTACATGGCCGACTTCGAGGACGCCCACTCGCCGACATGGACCGCGACCGTGGCCGGTCAGGTCAACCTTCAGGACGCGGTGCGGCACCGGATCACGTACACCTCCCCGGAGGGTCCCGAGTACCGCCTTCGGGACCCGCTCGCGACCCTGATGGTGCGGCCGCGGGGCTGGCACCTCGAGGAGCGGCACGTCACGGTCGGGGACCAGCCGGTGTCGGCGAGCCTGTTCGACTTCGCCCTGTTCTTCTTCCACAATGCCGCCGAGCTGGTACGGCGCGGGACGGGGCCGTACTTCTACCTCCCCAAGATGGAGCACTACCTCGAGGCGCGCCTCTGGAACGACGTCTTCGTCGCGGCGCAGGAGCGGCTCGGCCTCCCCCGCGGGAGCGTCCGGGCGACCGCCCTCATCGAGACGCTGCCGGCCGCCTTCCAGATGGACGAGATCCTGTACGAGCTCCGGGAGCATTCCGCCGGCCTGAACTGCGGCCGTTGGGACTACCTCTTCAGCTTCATCAAGCAGTTCCGGAACGACCGGACGGTCCGCTTCCCCGACCGGGACCGACTCACGATGGACACGCCGTTCCTGACGGCCTACACCCACCTGCTCATCCGAACGTGCCACCGACGCGGAGCGCACGCGATGGGCGGGATGGCCGCCCAGATCCCCATCAAGGACGACCCGGCCGCCCATCGGGCGGCGATCGCCAAGGTCGTCGCCGACAAGGAGCGGGAGGTCCGCGCCGGCCACGACGGGACGTGGGTGGCCCACCCCGGGCTCGTCCCCGTGGCGATGGAGGTCTTCGACCGGGAGATGCGGACCGCCCACCAGATCGCCGTTCCCCTCCCGCCGGAGCGCATCGGGCCGCGCGAGCTGCTCACGGTCCCCCCCGGACCGATCACGGCCGGAGGGGTGCACCGGAACACTCGGGTCGCGTTCCTCTACCTCGAGTCGTGGCTCCAGGGGCTCGGCTGCGTCCCGATCGACCACCTCATGGAGGACGCCGCGACGGCCGAGATCGCCCGTTCCGAGTTATGGCACTGGATCCACCACGGCTGCCTCCTGGACGACGGGCGCCCGGTCGGGGCGGCCCTCTTCCGCGAGTGCCTCGCCCAGGAGGTGCGGCTCCGGCGGGAGCGCGGGGGCGCCGCGGGGCCGGGCCCCTCCATCGACCGGGCCGCCCGCCTCCTCGAGGAGGTCGTGCTGGCGGACGTCTTCGAGGAGTTTATCCCGAGCCGAGCGTACGGGGAACTGGGCGACTCGCCCGGAGGGGTCGGAGGATGACGAGCGCAGCCCGCTGGCCGCACCAGGACCCGGAGCGATGGATGGGCATCGAGCGGCCCTACCGCCCCGAGGACGTCGAACGCCTCCGCGGCTCGGTCCGGGTCGCCAACACCCTGGCCGAGCTCGGCGCCCGTCGGCTGTGGCGCCTCCTCCAGAGCGAGCCGTTCGTGGCGTCGCTCGGCGCGATGACCGGCACCCAGGCCGTGCAGATGGTCGCGGCCGGCCTGCCCGCCATCTACGCGAGCGGCTGGCAGGTGGCGGCCGACGCAAACACCGCCTCGGAGACATACCCCGACCAGAGTCTCTACCCGGCCGACAGCATGCCGACCCTCGTACGACGCATCAACAACGCCCTGCGCCGGGAGGACGAGAAGCAGCACGCCGCCGGACGGGACGACGTCCACTGGTACGCCCCGATCCTCGCGGACGCGGAGGCCGGCTTCGGAGGCACGCTCAACGTCTTCGAGCTGACGCGCTCGCTCATCGACGCGGGGGCGGCCGGGCTGCACCTCGAGGACCAGCTCGCCTCGGTGAAGAAGTGCGGCCACATGGGCGGCAAGGTCCTCGTGCCGGCGCGCGAGTTCAACCAGAAGCTCTGGGCGGCCCGACTCGCCGCCGACATCCTCGACGTGCCGACCGTTCTGCTCGCCCGGACCGACGCGCTGAGCGCCAAGCTGCTCACGAGCGACATCGACCCGCGGGACGCCCCGTTCCTGACGGGGAAGCGCACGCCGGAGGGGTTCTTCGAGATCACCGGCGGGCTCGACATGGCGATCGCGCGGGGCCTCGCCTACGCCCCGTACGCGGACCTGCTCTGGTTCGAGACGGCGGGACCGGACCTCGAGGAGGCGGAGCGGTTCGCCCGCGAGGTCCACCGCGATTTCCCGGGGAAGCTGCTCGCCTACAACTGCTCGCCCTCCTTCAACTGGCGCAAGAAACTGCGACCGGAGGTGATCGCCGATTTCCAGAGCACGATCGCCGACATGGGCTACAAGTTCCAGTTCGTGACGCTCGCCGGTTTCCACGCGGTGAACTTGTCGATGTTCCAGCTCGCCAAGGGGTACGCGCGCTCCGGCATGGCGGCCTACACCGACCTGCAGGAGGAGGAGTTCCGGGCCGAGGAGGAAGGGTACGCCGCGGTCAAGCACCAGTCGTTCGTCGGAGCGGGATACTTCGACGACGTCGCCCAGGTACTCTCGGGCGGCCTCACGACCACCCTCGCCATGGAGGGCTCGACCGAGAAGGAGCAGTTCGCGGCCTCCGCCGGCGCGAAGCGCCGGGGAGCGGACCCATCGCCCGGGCGCCGGTCCGCCGCGTCGAAGTCCACCTAGGGCGTCGTCCGGCCCGGGCGGCGCCCGCGGAGGTAGCCGTGGATGCGCCGTAGGTTCTCCTCTCGGGGCCGCCGCCCGTCGACGAGCAGGGTCGGCTCGTGCCACGGAGCGTACTCCCGATGGAGCACCTCCTCCCAGGTCGGCGCCGGCAGCGGCGGGGTGGCCGGAGCGCGCGACTCCACCCGACGACGGTGCTCGGCCGCGTCGGGGCAGGTCACCTCCACGACGTACCGGCGCGCGCCCGTCTCTCGGGCCAGCTCCCGCCACATCCGACGGGCCTCGTCGACCCCGTTCACCGCATCGAGGACGACGTCGCGCCCCCGGCGCAGCTGGTCGCGCGCGATATCCCGCGCGGCGAGGTAGGCCGCCAGACCGGTCTCGAACGACCGCGGGAGGCCGGCCTCGAGCATCGACGCCTCGAGCGCATCGACCCGGAGCCAGACCGCTCCGAGCCGCTCGGAGAGGTCCGCCGCGAGGGTCGACTTCCCGGTCCCGGGGAGCCCCGCGAACACGACCAGCCGCGGGCTCAGGCCACGGCGGCGGGACCGACCGGGGGCGGGCATGCCCCGCTCACCTCCGACGGCCTACTTGAGCCCGAAGGGAGGCGGCGGCCGCCGCCGACCCCGCGGGCCCCCGCTCGAGGAGCCGTTCGAATTCTTCGAAGGCCGAACGGCGTTTCCGTAGGAGTGCGGCGGCAGGTAGGACTTTCAAGCTCGCGGGCCCACCGGGAACCATGCGCGCCCCGACCCGTCCCGGCGCCAGTTCGCGCGGTCGGAGCGTCGCCGACCAGCAACTGGCCGCCCAGCTCGAGCGGCTGCGGGAGCGGATGGTGCGGTTCGCCTCGAGCGCGAACCTCGCGGGGTTCGGGTCGCGGAGGGAGAGCGCGCGCAACCTGCTCCACTACCTCGCGCTGCGCCGCGTGGACCTTCGGCACCTCCAGCGGCGCCTCGCCGACCTCGGCCTCTCCTCGCTCGGCCGAGCCGAGGGGCATGCGCTGTACAACCTCGAGGCCGTGCTCTCTTACCTGCAGGAGCCCGGGACCGGACGAACGCGGCCGACCGACACCGCCCCGGCGCTGACGCCGCCCGAGGGCCGACGGATCCTGGAGCAGCGGACCCGTCGCCTGTTCGGTCCTCCCCCTATCGGACGTCGGACGCACATCATGGTCACGCTGCCGACCGAGGCGGCGAGCGACTACCGGCTCGTGCGCGACCTGGTCGCGGCGGGGATGGATGCGGCTCGCATCAACTGCGCCCACGACTCCGAAGCGGAGTGGGCCCCCATGATCGCGCACGTACGCCGGGCGGAACGCGAGCTCGGCCGGCCGTGCCGCGTCGAGATGGACCTCGCGGGACCGAAGCTGCGCACCGGCCCCCTCCCGCCCGGGGCGGCGGTCCTGAAGGTCCGGCCCGCGCGCGACGAGTTCGGTCGGGTCGTGCGGCCGGCTCGCCTCTGGCTCACGCCGGTCGAACGGCCCGAGCCCGCCCCGGCCGCGGGCGAGCCGGAGCTGCTCGTGGAGGGGACGTGGCTGTCGACCCTCCGGGCCGCGGAGATCGTGCAGCTGATCGACGCCCGCGGGGCGAACCGCCGGTGGAAGGTGGTCCGGCGGCGGGGGAACTCCTGCGAGGTGGAGGTCGGCCAGACCGTCTACCTCACCGAGACGACGAGGCTCTGGGCGAAGCGCCCGGGAGGGAAGCGCCGCTCCTCCCGGGTCGGACCGGTCCCCCGTCGCCCCTCCTCCCTCCGCCTCGCCGTCGGGGACCGCCTTCTCGTCGTCCCGGAGGACGGCCGCCCGCCCCGCCGGGCGTCGACCGGAGGCCTCCCCGAGGTCCCGTGCACCCTACCGGAGGCGCTCCGTGCCGTCCAGCCCGGTCACCGGATCTGGTTCGACGACGGAAAGATCGGGGGGGTCGTCGAAGGGAGCGGCCCGGAGGGGCTTCGCGTCCGGATCACCCAGGCCGTGGAGGGGGGGGCCCGGTTGCGCGCCGACCGGGGGATCAACCTGCCGGACTCCGACCTCCGGATCGCGCCGCTCACCGACGAGGACCGGCGCCATCTCCCGTTCATCGCCGAACACGCCGACCTGCTCGGCTACTCGTTCGTCCGTTCCGCCGGGGACGTCCGCCTCCTCCGCCGAGCGCTGGCCGACCTCGGGGACGCCCGGCTCGGAGTGATCCTCAAGGTCGAGACGCGGGCCGGCTTCGAGGAGCTCCCCGCGATCCTGCTCGAGGGGCTGCGGGGGCCGCCCACGGGCGTGATGATCGCGCGGGGCGACCTCGCGGTCGAGGTCGGCTACGAGCGGCTGGCCGAGCTCCAGGAGGAGATCCTCTGGCTCTGCGAGGCGGCCCACGTGCCCGTCGTCTGGGCGACCGAGGTGCTCGCCGGCCTCGCGAAGACCGGCATCCCGACGCGCGCGGAGGTCACGGATGCGGCGATGGGCGAGCGGGCCGAATGCGTGATGATGAACAAGGGCCCGCACATCGTCGAGGCCGTCCAGGCGCTCGACAACATCCTGCGACGGATGGAGGCCCACCAGGACAAGAAGAGCGCCCGGCTCCGCCACCTCGCGGTGGCCGACCGGTTCCTCCGCTAGGGAGCCGGCCGGGAGGGCAGCCCGGGGAGCCGGGCGACGGCGCCGGACCGGCGGCCGAACCCGGCGGTCTTCGAGGTGGACTACGGCGGGGCCGCGAGGTGGGCCCAGGCGGTGTCGAACCCGTAGAAGAGGGCCGCGATCCCGGCGAGGACGACCAGCAGGAGGAACAGTCCGAGGAGGAGGTTCCACATCAGCGGCTCGCGCGGTTTCGGGTCGGTCGGGAACGGGTCGACGTTCGGCACTTCGGGCCCGACCACGAACCAGTCGATGTAGAGCGTGGCGGGGTAGCTCCCGATCGCGACCGCGCCGAACCCGAGGAACAGCAGGAGGGTCTCGAGCGGGTCCAGGGTGAGCGAGAGGGTGTAGGCCCGGTAGCCGTAGTAGATGATCCCGAGCCCGATGATGACCCCCATCATGCCCACGAAGTGGGTCGGCAGGCGCAGGCGGATCGCGACCCCGAAGGCGATGAGGAGGAAGGCGAGCAGGGTCAGCGAGTCGAAGAAGAGGAGGTCGTAGGAGGCGAGGACGTTCGAGCCGTCGCTGCCGATGACGGAGAGCGGCCAGGTGAACTCGCCCCAGATCGCGATGGCGCCGAGCACCACGCCGAGCGCCCCCAAGAGGAGCGCTCCCCCCCGAAGGTGGGTGTAGGCCCGGGCCCGGTCGTTCCGGCGCATCTCGATCCAGACCCACATCCCGGTGTAGAACACCGCGACGGAGACCAGCACGAGGAGGTCGAGCACCAGGGTCAGGTCGTCCAGAAACGTCATCGTTCCCTCCTATTCCTTGACGTTCGGTTCTCGCCGAACTCGTCAGCAGAGGTGGATTCCCCCCGTTATAGTCGTTTCGTGAGTTGGGCATGACCTCGGGGCGGAGGGCGACGCCCGCCTCCCCCAGCGGCGTCCTGCGGCGCCCCCGACGGATTCCTTAATAGCGCAGGCGGGTCGGCCGTCGTGCATGCCGACCCGCCGACGCCCGACCTCTCGCGCTCGCCGCCCGCGGGAGGTCCGCCCTCCCGCCCGGGTCGAGCCGACCCCGGTCCCGCCGGTCGTCCGCGTCGGACTGTTGGAACCCCCGCACTCCCACATCGTCTGCCGCACCTGCGGGCGGATCTCCCGGCTCGAGCTCCAGGACGCCGAGCGCCAGCTCCTGCTGGCGCTCGCCGCGCAACACCCCGCCGGGTGGAGCGTCGACGGGATCGCCTTCTCGCTGACCGGGGCCTGCGGCCGATGCCGCGAAGGGTCGCGGGCCTAGCCCGACCGGCCCCCGGGGGGACCGGACCGACGTGAGCGGCTTCTTCCTCTCCCCGCGGGTCGCCTGGGGCACCGGGGCGGTCGAGCAACTGAGCGGCCTCGGGATCCGTCGGGCCGTGCTCGTCGTGGACCCCGGGGTCGCCCGGGGCGACGGAGCCCGTCGGCTCGTCGAGGAGCTCCAGAAGTGCGACGCGGCCGTCGACCCAGTGACCGCGAGCGCCCGCGCTCCCTACCTGGACGAGGTCGACCGACTCTTCGAGCGCCTTCGGGCGGACCCGCCGGACGCGCTCGTCGCGCTCGGGGGAGGCCGCACGATCGACGCGGCGAAGGCCGTGCGGTTCCGGCTCGCGCGCCCGGACCTCGAGCTGACCCAGCTGCCCCCGATCCTCGACCTGCCGTCGCCCGGACTCCTCCTGGTCGCCGCCCCCACCACGAGCGGGAGCGGGGCCGAGGCGAGCTGGGCCGCGGACCTGCGGACGCGGGACGGCCTCCCGCTGGAGCTCGCCCATCGCTCGCTCGTCCCGGACTGGGCGCTGCTCGACCCCGCGCTCGCCTCCTCCCGGCCTCCGGCGGAGAGGATGGACGGAGCGCTCGAGGCGCTCGCCCTCGCGTGCGAAGCCTACCTCTCCGCGTGGGCGAACC
>JASHTC010000113.1 GCA_030040755.1 Thermoplasmata archaeon
CGGTGGTGGCGACGCTGATCCTGATTCTCATCGCGGTCGCGGCCGCGGCGGCACTCTACCTCTGGCTGGTTGCCTGGCAGGGCAGCATCACGGGGGGCATCGGTTCCCCGTCCGCCCAGTACACGGTGACCATCGGAGGGAGCACGTCCGCCTACCCGTTTACCTCGCTAGCGGCAACGCAGTTTGAGCAGAACAACTCGGATGTCGTAATCTCGGACAACCAAGGCGGAAGCGGAGCCGGTATGCTCGCCGTGTGTGCGGGGAACGTACAGGTGGGAGTGTCCTCGTCCCTGGAAACTCCCGCGCTTCTGGAGGCGAACGATGGATGTGCCGCAACACCCGGCATCACCGTCACGACGGTCGCCTACGACGCGGCGAGCACCACGACGCCCTCCCTGAAAGCCCCGTCCATCGATGGTGTGTCGCTCACCACGGGTGTGTTCTCCACCACGGCGCCCTTCGACACAATCACCGCGGGAAGCACGACCCTGGCCTGGGACCAGATTCCCGATGCGGTGGCAGGCGCCGCCGTTGAGTTCGTTAGCGGCGCGCTCGGCGTCACCAGCACCGGCACCGACAAGTGTGGCCCGGCCGGAACCGGCTCTTGCCTAGACTTCAACGTCACCGAGGCGGCGCTCACGGACGCGACCCCGTTCGCGGCTGCGGCGAACGCGGGCGTCACCGCTGGGTCGGCTCCGAGCGGCGACCTTAACGTCGAAGGCGCATCCGCACTCACTATGTCCACCACGTCGGACGTCGCGACCGCACCTGACACCGCAACGAGCCCCTGCGGGTTCGCGCTGTGTGCCGGCGGAACCACGACCACGGTTGCCCCCCCAACGGACACCATCGTGCCCGTTGAGCGGTTGGACGCTAGCGGAACGACTCAGGCGTTCGAGGCCCGTGTCCTTGGCGCGTCCAGCTCCACGGGATTCGCGAGCACCTTTACGGGACTCAGCTTTAGCGGCTGTGGCGGGAACAACCTGCTGACGGACTGCGGAATCAGCCTCGCTAAGGCGGAGCAGGGCAACCCGGGCGTCATCAGTTACGTCGCGGGCAACCTGGACTCGATCGGCTACGCATCCGATGGGTTGACTCGGGCGGCATCGTCGGGCGTCACCTGCCAGGATGTCGCAACGGCGGCGTGCGGAATCGGTATTGAGTCTCCGGGCCAGGGCGCGGCGGTACAGCCGAGTCTCGGCGCGACAGGCTCGATCGCCGGTGGGATCGTCAACGGCGGGTTCGGTGCCCCCGGACTCACCACCACGCTGACGATTGCCGAGAGCTACTCGGGAGCCCGCCCGTTCGAGTTCGTCACCCTACAGCCCCCGACCGGAGAGGTTCAGCGGTTCATCGAGTTCATCACGGACCCGGCGAACAACCTCGACCTCGCGGCGGAGACGGCAGAGGTCAGCCTCTACTCGATCTAAGGTAGAGCGGAACTCGGTTCGAGAAACCCCTTCCTCCCCCGGGGAACCCCGGGGGGGCCTCTCTTTTGCTTCTAAACGGGGCGCAGGACGACCGCTGGGAACTCCGGAGATTCCGTCGACCTATGGAGGTGCCCGGAGGATATGGCCGCGTCACTACCCCCCTTTCCTCCGACTTAAGGGGCGCCGACGAGACCCCTAATCGCTGGGGGAACTCCGCTCACAGGGAACGGTGACCTTCGTCGAGGTGTCGAGAAGCCATGAGTAGCACAGGCGCGACGTCGCCCTCGAGCGAGACGATCGAACGAAAGCGTTCACGAGCCCCACTGTACGCCGTCGTCGCGATAGTCGTAGTGATCGTAATCGTCGTGGCAGGATTCTACGCCGGTTGGTTCAAGAGCGCGTCGAGCGCCTCGTCCGGGAATTGTGCGCCTCCGACCGGTGTCACGATCATCGGGGCGGGGTCCACCTTGGTCTACCCCTTGATGTTCCAGTGGGAGACGGTGTTCGGTGGAGGCACGACCGTCAATTATGCCTCCGTGGGCAGCTCGGCCGGAATCACCGACATCAGCGCGAAGACCGTGGATTTCGGGGCGAGCGATGCCCCCCTCAATCCGGCGCAGCGGGCGACGGCGGCCGGCGTGCTCACCATCCCGGAGTCCGCGGGAGGCGTGGTGCCGATCTACAACCTGCCCGGCGTCGGGACGCTCAACTTCAACGGAACCGTGCTCGCGGACATCTACCTCGGCACCATCAGCTATTGGAACAGTCCTGCGCTGGCGGCGCTGAACCCCGACGCTAGTCTGCCCGACCAGCCGATCCAGGTGGTCTACCGGTCGGACGGCAGCGGTACGACCTTCATCTGGACCAGCTACCTGTCGCTGGAAGACGCGACCTTCGCGAGTCAGATCGGCAAGGGCACTCAGGTCGACTGGCCGGTCGGTTCCGGGGAACCGAAGAACGCGGGCGTCGCGGGGTACGTCCAGGAGACTCCGTACACCATCGGCTACGTCGACCTCAATTATGCCCTTAACGGGGGGATCCAGTTCGGAAGGGTGGAGAATCCGCAGGGCAACTTCATCCTCGCCAGCGTGAACAACACCGCCTCGGCGCTGCGGGACGCCAACCCGACCCTCCCGGCGGGGAACGGGGACTGGTACAACGTTTCCGTGCTGAACGCACCCGGCCTCTACGACTACCCGATCACCTCGCTCACCTACATTCTCGTTTACCAGGACCTGAGCGGGGCCTACGGCAGCTCGTTCAGCCTCAACCAGGCCAAGGCGCTGGTCGATTTCCTCTACTGGATGGTCACGACGGGGCAAACCTACTCCGCGGAACTCTACTACGTTCCGCTCCCCCCCTCCGTCGTCGCCAACTCGGAGGCTTCGATCGGGTCGATCACCTTCAACGGCGCCACTGTGCCCAACAGTTGCGGATCGTCGGTCTAGGCGCACGAGGGCCGGGCGTGGGCGAGCACCGGGGGAGCGCCGGTTCGTGGTCGCCCACCGAAGAGGATGCCTAGGTGACCGGGCCGGGCCAAGCCACCTCGAGCAGTCGAAGGAGGCACGCGCCGGCACGAATCGGGGACCGGTTGTTCCTGGGGTTCGTCACCGCCGGTGGCGTAGTCCTCCTCGTCCTCATCTTCCTGATCCTGGCGGTGCTGATCGCCCAGTCGGAGCCGGCATTCCGCGCCTTCGGGCTGGAGTTCTTGGTCGGCACTCGATGGGACGTCACTCGGCAAGTCTACGGCGTGATTCCCTTCGTGGCCGGGACCCTCATCACGAGCGGGATCGCGCTCTTGCTGGGCCTGCCGTTGGCCCTGGGGGCGGCGATCTTCCTCACGACGCAAGCCCCCGTGGCGTTCCGTGGCCCCCTGGGGACGGTCATCGACCTGCTCGCCGCCATCCCCTCGGTTGTGTACGGATTCTGGGGGCTCCTGGTCCTGGCCCCGTTCATGCGCACGACGGCCGACCCCGCCCTTCAACGGTACCTCGGCTGGACCGGCGCCTTCGGGGGAACGGCGACCGGAACCGGTGTGCTGACCGCGGGGGTGGTCCTCGCGATCATGGTCATCCCCACGATCTCGGCCATTAGCCGCGAAACGCTCGCGGCCGTGCCGGCGAGCCAGCGGGAGGCGGCGCTCAGCCTGGGGGCGACGTCCTGGGAGACGACCCGGGTCGCGAGTCTACCCTACGCGCGGGCCGGGATATTTGGAGCTACCGTGCTCGGACTTGGCCGAGCCCTGGGGGAGACGATGGCAGTTACCATGACAATCGGCAACCACGATGCCGTCCCGACCTCGCTGTTCTCCCAGGGGCAGTCGATCGCGAGCCTCATCGCGAACGAATTGGTCAACAACACGGGTCCGCTTCAGTACTCCGCGATCATTGAAGCCGGGCTCATCCTCCTCATGATCTCCTTGCTGGTGAACGTCGGCGCCCGGCTCCTTCTCTGGCGGGTCACGGGCTCCGTCGGGTCGGAGGCACCACGATGATGGCCCGCCATCTCCGGCGCAAGCTGTGGAGCCACGCCCTCACGGCGTTGATGGGCCTCTGTGTGATCGTCGTACTGATCCCGTTCGCCAGCATCGTCTATGAGGCGGCCAGCATCGGCGGACCGGTCCTGTCGCCCACGCTGTTCACGGCCGGTCTGCCCGCACCGTGCTCCCCGGTCAACGGGGTGGTCTGCCCGGTCGGCGGGATCGGCCCCGCGCTCCAGGGGACGCTCATCCTGATCGGTCTTGCGGCCCTGATCTCGGTGCCGATCGGCCTCGCGGCGGCGATCGTCGCATCGGAGTACCGCGGTCGGTTCCTTGGGTTGGCGATCAGCTTCGTCGCCGATGTCCTGACCGGGCTTCCCTCGATCATCGCGGGGGTCTTCATCTACGCCTACTTCGTGATCTACTACCCGTCGATCGTCTACAGCACCATCACCGGAGCGCTCGCGCTATCGGTCATCATGATCCCGATCGTGACCCGCACGACGGAGGTGGCCTTGCGGACGGTGCCCCAGGAGCTTCGGGAAGCGGCGCTGGCTCTCGGAATTCCCAAGTGGCGCACGACGCTCCAGATCGTGGTCGCGACCGCGCTACCGGCCATCCTCACGGGGATCCTGCTCGCCGTGATGCGCGCCTCGGGAGAGGCGGCGCCGCTCCTCTTCACCGCGTTCGGTAGTCGGCTCGGCTTCACGGGGCTCACCAACCCTATCGAGGCCCTCCCGCTCATGATCTACAATTTCGCGGAGAGCGGCTGGCACAACTGGATCCAGCTCGCGTGGGCCGGGGCGCTCGTCTTGATCCTCCTGATCCTGGTCACGAGCCTGCTCTCTCGGTGGACGATCCAGCGGATGGTGCGGCGGATGCGGGGGGGCTGAATTGTGGCGTCGCCCACGAAGCTGCGGATCGAGGGTCTCTCGGCCTACTACGGCACGAACCGAGCCCTCTCGGACATCTCGCTCGACTTTCCGGAGCGGGAGGTCAGCGCCATCATCGGACCGTCGGGCTGCGGCAAATCGACCCTGATCCGCTGCCTCAACCGACTCCACGAGACGATCCCGCGGACGCGGGTGGAGGGCCGAATCCTCCTGGACGGCGAGGACATCCTGGAGCTCGACCCGGTACTCGTACGGCGACGCGTCGGGATGGTGTTCCAGAAGCCGAACCCGTTCGTCACGATGTCGATCTACGACAACGTGAGCGTTGCGCTGAGGTTCAACGGCCACCACTCCCGGGACGAGATCGACCGGGCGGTGGTCCGCAGCCTCAAGCATGCCGCGCTGTGGGAGGAGGTCAAGGACCGGATCGACGCTCCCGCGGTGTCGCTCTCGGGCGGGCAGCAACAACGGCTCTGCATCGCCCGGGCCCTGGCCGCGGAGCCCGAGGTACTGCTCATGGACGAACCGTGCTCGGCGCTGGACCCGGTC
>JASHTC010000114.1 GCA_030040755.1 Thermoplasmata archaeon
CGAAGTTCTCGAGCTCCGGGAGGCCGCTCATCGACTTCCGGACCCGGAACCGCGCCGGGTATTGACGCTCGCGGGGAAGGGGCCGACAGTTGACGAACCTCCCCCTCCCTCGGCGGCCTTTTGTAACCCCTCCCTGTCGGAAGCGGGCTGGCCGGACCCGCTCGTCCCGCCGGTCGAGAGGGAAACGATGGACCCACGGTTCAACGAGGTCTTCGCGGAGTACATCCGACGGACGCCGAGGTCCCAGGAGCGGTGGGAGCAGGGGCGCCGGTGGAGCCCCCTGGGCGTGCACTCCAACTACCGGTTCCTGGACCCGTACCCGTTCTACGTCAGCCACGCCAAGGGCGTGAACCTTTGGGACGCCGACGGGAACGAGTACCTCGACTTCAACATGGCCTTCGGCTCCCTCCAGAGCGGCCACGCGCACCCGAAGGTGGTGGAGGCCCTCTCCCGGCAGCTCGAGCGCGGGAGCGTCTACGGCTACGAATGGGAACGCACCCCGGAGGTCGCCGAACGGATCTGTCGGCGCTACGGGATGGACAAGGTCCGCTTCAGCACCACCGGCCTCGAAGCGACCCACCATGCGAGCCGCTTCGCTCGGGCCTACACCAAGAAACGGTACCTCCTGAAGTTCGAAGGATGCTACCACGGCTCGCACGACACCCTGCTGGTCGGGGTCAAGCCCCGGGCCGAGGTCGCGGGGCCCAAGGAACACCCCGCCTCCGCCCCCGCCTCCCCCGGCATCCTGAGCGAGGTGAGCGAGCGGACGCTCGTCGCGCCGTTCAACGACCTCGAGGCAACCCGCCGGATCGCGCGGGAGCACAAGGGCGACCTGGCGGCGATCATCGCCGAGCCCATCCCGATGAACATGGGGTTCATCCTCCCCGAAGAGGGCTTCTTCCCGGGGGTGCGCGAGCTGTGCGACGAGCTCGGCTCGCTTCTGATCCTCGACGAGATCAAGACCGGGGCCAAGTATCTCCACGGCGGCGCGGGCCGGGTCGGGGTCCGCCCCGATATCATCACGCTCGGCAAGTCGATCGCCTGCGGCGTTCCCCTCTCCGCGATCGCCGCCGGGCCGGGGATACTCGACAACGTGGGTCCGCGGAAGGTGGCGCACGCGGGGACGTACAACTCGAACCCGCTGGGCATGGCGGCGTGTCTCGCGTCGCTCGAGCACGTCCTCACGGAGGAGGGGCTCCAGCGCTCGACCCGGCTCAACGAGCGCCTCGCCAAGGGGTACGCCGAGGTCTTCGACGAGGCGGGGGTCACGGCCCACGTCTGCGCGGACGGCGTGTCGGGGACCGTCTATTTCTCCGACCACCCGGTCCGAAACTGGCGCGACTTCCTCCAGGTGGACGGGGACCGATCGATGCTGTACTACTACCTCTGCCTCAACCAGGGACTGATCCCGTCCGGCACCGGGCCGGACGAGCAGTGGACGCTCTCGGTGCAACATACGGAGGCCGACGTGGACCGCCACCTCGAGGTCCTGGGCGCGGTCGCCGAACGTCTTGCCGGCGCCCCCCAGGCTGGCGAGATCGAAGAGTCGGTTTGACGCGGTAAAGGGCGGCTGGACGCGCGAGATTCACCCACCTCACGGAGGACGCCCTCGAGGTGTCCGGGGCCGGCCTCCGAAGGGGCCTCTATCCTGGGCGGGTAGTGTCCATCGGGCCCCCGTCCGAGACGGGGCCGGTCCCCCCAGAGCCTGCCTCGGGGGCGTTGGAACCTGCCTTAGGCGGAGCCCGGGGGGGAGGTGGCTTACGGATATAGCGGAGGTAAACCACCGCTGCCGCGATGGCCGCGAGCACTACGATGCCGACGATCACGAGGTCCACCGTAGTGGCGCTGAACGGGTGGGACCCCGAGCCGGACATGGGGGCAGTGCCCGTCACGTTGAGGAATAGGTAGGTCTGATTGAACTGGGAGTAGCCATCGGTCACCCGGACCCAAATCTGGTACATCCCGGGTTCGTTGGGAATGCAGGAGAGGTTCGTCTGGTTGAACGTCCCACACCCCGGGGGCAGGCCGATGAACGCATAGGAGAGGGCGACGGTCGGCGTGTCGCTCTCGGAGACCGCCACCACGGTGAGGTAGGTGAGCTGGTTGACGGCTACGGTATTCGGGAACGCGACGAACGACTTTATCTCGGGTGGCGCGCCGAAGCCGTCCTTGATGGTCAGATTGGTCGTCGCGTTGGCATGGTCTCCCGCCGAGTCGTTAACAGTCACACCGATCTCGTAGTGCCGTGCGTCGATGGGATAACAGGAGAGACTCGAGACATTGGATGACCGGCAGCCCGGTGGCAGACCCGTGTACCAGTAGGTGTACGGCTCAACCCCCCCCTGCGCCGTGACGTTGAGCCAGATCGGGTGGTTGTTGGTGATGACGGTGGGAGCGACGGTGAAGGACGAGATGGTGAGCGGGCTCACGTCTCCCGAGGCCTGTGTCATCGTCTCTATCGACCCACCTTCAGGCCGGCCAAGTGCTGAATCGACCAATCCGACCCAGAGCAGGCTCACCGCGAGCAGGGCCATCAGCAGGGTCCGACCCAAGAGGGCCGGCCCTCCCCACATCCGTCTACCGAGTCGGAGATGAGTCGTATGCCTTCGTCCCGGACCCCGGAGGCGCCCGAATTCATAGACGGGAGGCCATCTTGAACCCTCCCTACGGATTCTTCGTAACCCTCGGGTGGTCCGACGCGCTCTGCGCCACCGGGGTTGCCTCGGCTCGCTCCGGACCCTTCCCCGCCCACGCCACTCCGGGCATCCAGCCCGTCCATCCCGACTAGCCGGGCGGTAAAGCCCGGCCGGTCCCATCAACCGAACCGGCCGGTGATATACTGCTCGGTGAGCTTCTCCCGCGGACGCTCGAACACCTGGCCGGTCTCGCCCACCTCGACCAGCTTCCCCAGGTATAGAAACGCCGTCTGGTCAGCGACGCGGGCGGCTTGCTGCATGTTGTGGGTCACGATCACCACGGTGTACTCCTTCTTGATCTCGGAGACCAGGCTCTCGATTTTCCCGGTGGCGACCGGGTCCAGCGCAGAGCACGGTTCGTCCA
>JASHTC010000115.1 GCA_030040755.1 Thermoplasmata archaeon
CCTCGACCTCCGCGGTGACGTTGAACCCGTCAGCGGTCGGCGTGATGACCCCGCGGGCTCCCACCCATCGGGTGAGGACCGGTTGTACGGCGCGGGGGGAGTCGCTGCTGACCCGGGCGACCAGCCGGATCCGGTACGGGTTCATGGGGCGTCAGCCGCCTGCCGGAAGCGTCGAGGAGATATCCCGTCCGTCGCCCGACGGAGGACGGCGCCGGGCCAGGCGCCCATCCCCGTCGGCCCCCGCCGCGCGATCGGGCGGGGGTTCCCGAGGTATCCTCTACGAGGTGAGCGGATGCCCCGGGAACGGCGACGGCGAGTGCGAGCCGGCGAGCGTGGGGTTGAATCCGCCCTTCTCCGCGACGACGGAGGCTCGGCCGCCCTCCTCCGGGATCTGGGGAGGCTCGAGGAGCTGCTCCCGGAGGAACCACTCCATCTTCTCGTGGGCCTGAACCATCCGAGCGAAGATGTCGGCGCTTCCGGGGTCCGCGTCATGCTCCGCCGCCTTGAACCCCTCGTGCATCCCCTCGATGACCACGTGATGGGCCGCGAGTAGGCGCTCGAGCATCTCCCGGGTCGTCGCCGGAAGTCCGGTCTCGTGGGGGAGCGTGGAGGCACGATGCATGCTCTCCAGGGTGTACGCCGCGGCCCCGCCGAGCATGCGCTGGCGTTCGGCCAGCGGGTCGATCGTCTCGAAGATCGTGGAGGCGTGCTCGTCGAAGAGCAGGTGGAGCTCTCGGAACAGGGG
Source organism: Thermoplasmata archaeon (assembly GCA_030040755.1). Lineage (GTDB taxonomy): Archaea > Thermoplasmatota > Thermoplasmata > Lutacidiplasmatales > UBA184 > Lutacidiplasma. The sequence goes on from JASHTC010000115.1 coordinate 746, forward strand.
TCCCCCCACGTTCCAATGGTAGCCCTTGTACTGGAGATACAGCTCGACCGCGTTCGCCTGTTCTCGCGCCAGATGGGGGATCACCGGGGACGGTCGCACTCGCGGCATACGCTCCTCGGAAGGGGGAGCCGTCGAGCCCGTATGGACCCCTCGTCAAAACCAGTTGACCCGCGGTCCGAGCGGCGAGAATCGCCCGGTGGATTCTCGCGCCCGGGACACGAGGACCGGTCCGTCGGCTTCGGCCGAGCTTCGGGCTTGGCGGTTCCGCCCGGCGCCCGCCGCACCCCCCCGGAGGGCGAGACGGGCTGGGGGGTTTGGCCGTGGCTCGCCGCGCTCCTTCGGTCGCCGCCACGGCCATCGGCCCGGTCGACCAGTTCCCCGGTGTTATGAGCCGGCGAGCGGTGCGGGGGCCGATGCCGAAGGTCCCTTCGGTCGAACATACGTTCTACTACGCCGCACCGCCGGCGGTGGTATTCTCGGCGCTGACCGAGCCAGCCCGGCTCGCCGGCTGGTTCGTGGAGAAGGCGACCATCTCCCCGAAGGCGGGGGCCGCCTTCCGGCTCGTCTGGCGGGGAGGCTATGCGATGAAAGGGAAGGTCAAGCGGGCGACCGCTCCGAAGCGGCTCGTGCTCGCCTGGAACGACCAGTTCGAGTCGGGGAAGGTCCTCAAGACCGAAGTGCAGTTCGACCTCCGCGCCAAGGGGAAAGGCACGCTGCTCACCGTGACGCACCGCGGGTTCAAGAGCGGGAAGAAGTGGGTCGCCCTCTACGGAGGCATCGAATCCGGCTGGGCCTATTACCTCACAAACCTCCGCTCCGTGCTCGAGCACGGGACCGACCTGCGGTCCGAATTCGACTCGTTGTCGTGACCGGCTGCCGGACCCGGCGCCGTCCCTCTGGAACCGGCCCGGCCGGAGCCGGCCATGGCCGTCCGGACCTCCCGCCGCCGCCGGCCGGGCGGGACGCGGGGGAGTTTAGGCGGAGGGGGGAGGGTGATGGTAGTGTCTCGCGGTTTTGCGCAGTTCCTTTCGCAAGAACAGATAGACCCACTCCGCCTCGAAGATCCCCGGGCAGAGCAGCTCGAAGGCGAACCAGACCGGCACCCGGACGGTGGGGAGCTGAGCGCGGCCGGTCCAGATCGCCTTGGAAATGCGGTGCCGTCCATCCAGCGCGATCTGGTACCACCCCCGACCTGCCACGATGATCGGGAAGGTGAGGTCGGCACGGTCGAGGAAGGTCGGAAACAGTCGGAGCGCGAACCGGATCATTCGCTTGGAGAGCCGCGGGAGGTCGGAGAGCGGAGTGAAGCGGACCGGCACGGGATGCGACCGCAAGTACCCGACGGCCAGGAATACTCCGGCCCGACGGTGCCAGGGGACCGTAGTGGAGTCGGTCACTTCCCTCCCCGCTGCTTCGAGGGCGTTACGGCGTAATGAGGGCTGCCGCCCTCCGGCTTCAAGACCCCCCACCGCTTACGGCCCGCGCGGGGGAGGACTCGATGCCGACTCGGAAGACGCACGCGGGGTCCGTGGGCACGAAGTCGGGGCGCCGGAGCTCGCTCACCGTCCATGACAACCGGACGGGGCGCGACTACGAGATCCCCATCGAGCGGGGCGCGGTCCGGGCGCTCGACCTAAGGCGGGCCAAGGCCTCCGACGCGGACTTCGGGCTCCTCAGCTACGACCCCTCCTTCCAGAACACGGCCGCGTGCAAGAGCGGCATCACCTTCATCGACGGCGAGGCAGGGATCCTTCGGTACCGGGGGTACCCGATCGAGGAGCTCGCGGGCCGGAAGAGCTACCTCGAGGTGTCGTACCTACTGATCTACGGCCACCTCCCGGGCCGCAGCGAGCTCGCGAATTGGCTCCACAACATCACCTACCACACGATGGTCCACGAGAACGTCAAGAAGTTCATGGACGGTTTCCACCACGACGCGCACCCGATGGGGATGGTCGTCAGCACCCTCGCCGCCCTGTCGACCTTCTATCCCGAGGCCAAGCAGGTCGGGGACCGGGAGATCCGTCAGCGTCAGATCTACCGGCTCGTCGGGAAGATCCCCACGATCGCGGCGTTCGCCTACCGCCACTCCCTCGGGATGGCCTACATCTACCCGGACAACGAGCTCTCCTACACCGCGAACTTCCTCGCGATGATGTACCGTCCTTCCTGGACGGCCCGGTACGATTCCGACCCGGTGCTCTCCAAGGCGCTCGATACGATGTTCGTGCTGCACGCGGACCACGAGCAGAACTGCAGCACCAGCACCATGCGGACCGTCGGCAGCGCGCGCTCGGACCCGTACGTCTCCTCGGCGGCGGCGGCCGCGGCGCTCTACGGGCCCCTGCACGGGGGAGCGAACGAGCAGGTCGTCCAGATGCTCCAGGAGATCGGTACTAAGGACAACGTCCCGAAGCTGATCCGCCAGGTCAAAGCCGGCAAGCGGCGGCTCATGGGCTTCGGCCACCGGGTGTACAAGAGCTACGACCCGCGGGCCAAGATCATCAAGGAGGCCGCGGACTCGGTGTTCTCGACCACCGGGAAGAACCGGCTGATCGACGTCGCGCTCGCCCTCGAGAAGGTCGCCCTCTCGGACGACTACTTCATCAAGCGCCGGCTCTACCCGAACGTCGACTTTTACTCGGGCATGGTCTACCAGGCGATGGGCTTCCCGACCGACATCTTCCCCGTCCTCTTCGCGATCCCCCGCATGTCCGGTTGGCTCGCCCACTGGCAGGAGATGCTGCTCGACGAGGAGCAGAAGATCATCCGCCCCCGCCAGATCTACACGGGCTCCCGGGAGCGCCACGTCCCCGACCAGGAGACCTAGCGGGGCCCACCGCTCTCGGCCCCCGGACCTCCCGGGTCGGTCGCGCGGGGACCCGAAGGGCCCCGGGACCGAAGACCCGCCACCATCCCGCGAGAGCGGAAATGGATGAGGCACGGGAAAAAAAACCCTATCGCTCGACCCCGCGGACGCCCCGATTTCGGGTAGTCAATTCCACTTGACCTGACCTCTTTCCCGTCAAAAAACGCTCGGTGCCCGGGGGGGTAATGGAGACGACGACCGTCGCGAAGATGCGCCCGCGCGAAGCACCGATCGACTGGACCATGGTCGAAGCGGCCGGGGAGAACGTCCTCGACCGGTTTCGAGCGGACCTACGGGACATCGGCCTGGACCTCGAGCTGTTCGAGAGCCGGATGGGGAACTGGATGCGGCGCCCGATGCCGAGACTGATGCCGCCGCTCCGGAGGGAGGGGCTCATGGCCCCGCTCGACATCGAGGACAAGGGGACGACCTTTGAGGTCCGGATGAACCTGCCCGGCATCCCCAAGGAGCTGGTCGGGATCAGGTTCTCCGACCAGACGCTCGAGATCGAGGCGGAGACCAAAGCGGTCAAGGAGAGCGAGCGGAAGAACTACGTCGTCCGGGAGCGCCTGGAGACCGAGTACCACCGCCGCGTGAACTTCCCGAGCCCGGTGGCCCCGGAGAGGGCCGAGGCCAAACTGGACCACGGGGTCCTGGTGGTCAACGTCCCGAAGCTCAAGCCGGCCAAGGAGCTTCGAATTCCGCTGACGTAGGGCGAACCAATTCAGGTGGCCCCGGCCGGCTCGCCGCTTCCGCTGGGCACCGGGGAGTGAGCTGGAGCCGACCGGGGCCGTGGGTGACGCGCTGTCCCCGACCGGCCCCGTCCGGCCGGGGGGAACGGCCTCCCGATGCGCGAGAGGGGCCGGGGAAGCACCGGAGCAACCTTTTTCCTCCATGACGGACCTCCATATGCGCACTGGGGGCCCATGCCGACCTCGGTGTACCGCAAGCGGATCGCCATCGGAACCAGCCTGGCCCTCGCCGTCGGGGTCCTCCTCGCGATCGGGCTCTCGGGAGCCTTCCCGGCGGCGCCGGCCCCTCCCAGCGCGGCGCCCGTCCTCCTCGCGACCGGGACGAGCCAGCAGTGGGCCTTCGGCGGGATTGCATCGGCCTCGTACAGCTGCACGAGTACGGGGTGCGGCGATGGTACGAACGTCTCGAGCCTCTCCCTCCACTACTACGTCGAATGGGTCGTCATCTACACGGTGACGAACGTCTCCTCGACCCAGACGGAGGTCGAGTCCCAAGCGGCCATCAACGCCTCTCTTGGCCTCTCGCTCGCCGGCTGCGAGAGCGTCACCACCGGGGCCCCCTGCTCGTCGATCTCCGCGACCGCGAACCTTGCCGGACGGGAGACCGCGTTGGGCTTCACGAACATCACGAACGCGGGCAGTGTCTTCCTCTCCGCCGGATCCGGGGCACCGGCCACGGTCGCCGCGCTCGCGCTCCAGAACGCCCAATCCAGCGCCTCGTTCAACTTCTCGGGAGCCTACAACGTGAACGTGGCGGGGTACGGGAACGCCGCCATCACGTTCGACCTCGGCGGCTCGGAGGTCAGCAGCGTGACGTTCAACACCCCCCTAGGGGTCGTGCCCGTCGACCCGAGCGTCGGTCAGTCGTGGAACTCGAGCTCCGCCTACACCGCGAGCGGGTCCTACACGAGCGGCTACAGCCTCGGGGAGAGCGTGAACGGCAGCGCCGTCCACACCTACGCCGACTGGCAGAGTGCCGTGGTCCCCTCCGCGGGCACGCTCGATGTCGACGGAACCGACCTCGGTTCGTACCTCCTGACCGACAACTACACCAGCCCTCCGACCTCCGTGACGGCGCAGGTCATCCTGATCACCTTCTCGACCGGCGACTTCACCGGCTCGGACGGGTGGCTCCTGCTCCCGAGCGGCCTGTACAGCGGGGTGGACGGGTTGACCGGCGAGGTCCCCCTCCTCGCGGGCCCCCACCCGGATGCCGACGCGGCGACGGGAGGCAACGAGTCGGCCTACTACGAGAGCGGGGTCGGCTTCATCGGCGGGGACGAGACGGCGAGCGCGTCCTCGGTCGGGATCTCGGGCGGGCCCCAGTTCAACCTCCGCGCCGGCCCCGAGCCCGTCGCGGTCGCGCAGCAGCAGTACTCCGCGATCACCGCGCCCGCCGGGACGTCCAGCAGCTTCCCGTGGGTCTGGCTGATCCTCGCGGTCGTGGTCGTGGTCGTCGTGGTGGTGGCCCTCGTCGCGGTCCGCCGTTCTCGTCGACGGCCGCCGACCGCGGTATCGATGGGGGCCCCGTCCATGGCCTACACCGCTCCGGACGCGCCCGCCTCCCCCGGGGCCCCGACCGCCCCCTCCCCTTCGCCGTCCCCTGAGTGGAACCGCCCGACCTCGACCCAGGTCGGGGCGGTCGCCGGGACCATCCCCGTGTGTGTCAGCTGCGGCCAGCCCGGCACCCTTGTGCCCCAGTACGGGCGGTACTACTGCTACCACGACAAGCGGTACCTGTAGGTCCGGGCTGTCCCGCGGGACCCCTCGACCGCCCACCGCCGACCGGCCCGGCTTACTCCGTCGAGACGTCCGACCGGAGGTAGGCCCGGGTCGCCAGGACCAGCAGGACCGCCGTCTCGACGGCGAGGATGGCCATCTCGTAGCCGTTCGTGAGCGTGAGCGCGCCGTGATAGCCGTTCCGTGCCGTGTCGGCGATGTACGTGAGCGGGTTGATGGCGAAGAGCACCTGCAGGGCGTAGGGAAGGCTCGTGCTGAACGGGTAGAAGACGGTCGAGGCGAAGCTGATCAGAAAGAGGAGCAGCACCTGGATGCTGTTGTAGGCGGTGTTCGACTTGACGTGGGCCGAGATGAACAGCATGAGCGAGCCGAAGAAGATCGACCCCAGGGCGATGGCCCCGAAGAGCACCAGACCCCCGCCCAGGGGGACGGTCGAAACCCCGAGGAGGGCGATGGCGAGCGCCAGCATGATGGCCGCCCCGCCGAGCCCGAACAGGAGCGAGGTGAACATGATCCCGAACAGGTACTCGATGCGCGTGAACGGCCCGACCAACAGTTGCGCCAGCATCCCCCACCGGCGGTCGGCCCAGAGCATGCTGCCACCGACGGTCCCGGCCATGACCGCTTGGAAGGCCATCATCCCCGGGGCGAGGAAGGAGAGATACGGCCCGCTCGAGCCGCCCGCTGCCACCACGGACGCGAACCCGTAGCCGAAGAAGATGAGGTACATCGCCGGGAGCCCGAGCAGGATGACCAAGCTCGCCGGGTCGGTGTTCACCCGGACGTTCCGGTAGATCAGGCGGACCAGGTTAGGAGGGACCATTCGCGCCTCCCGGGGGAGCGATCGACCGCAGGAAGACGTCCTCGAGGGTGTTCTGCCGGATGGTCAGCCATTCGAGCTGGACTCCCAGGCGCTGGGAGAGCCCGACGATGGTCACGAGGGCCTCCTTCGGGTCCTCGACGAGCAGGACCGCCGCGTTCCCGTGGGTCGTGATGCTCGCGCTGGCGCCACAGGCCGCCCCGAGGGCAGGGAAGAACCGGCCCGCGTCCGACGCGCTCACGGTGAGGTCGATGGTCTTCTTGCCGCCGTACAGCCGCTTGAGGTTGTCCACGGTGTCCAACGCGATGATCCGACCTTCCTCGATGACCGCGATGCGGTCGCAGAGGTAGTCCGCCTCCTCGAGGTTGTGGGTGGTGAAGACGACCGTCAGGCCCCGCTGCACCTCCGAGCGGATCGAGTCGAGGAGGACCCGACGCATCAGGACGTCGAGGCCCAGCGTCGGCTCGTCCAGGAAGAGGATGTCCATGTCATGCATGAACTCCCGGGCGACCTGCACCCGGCGCTTCTGGCCCCCCGAGATATCGAACGAGCGCCTCCGACGAAACTCGCCCAGCCCGAACCGGTCGATGAGGGCCTCGACCCGCTGCTTGCGGACCGTCCTCGGGACCCGCCAGAGGAAGCCGTAGAGGTCGAGGTTGGTCTCCACCGAAGCGAACTCGAAGGATTCCCCCTGTTGTACCACCCCGATCCGGTCCCGGATCTTCCGTCCCTCCCGTCGGGGGTCGTGCCCGAGGATCCGCAGCGTCCCCGAGGTCGGTTGGATGAGGGTGGTCATCGCCTTGATCAGCGTAGACTTGCCGGCCCCGTTGCGGCCCAGCAATCCAAAGACCTCTCCCCGGGCGACCGAGAAGCTCACGTCGTCCAGCGCGAATTTCCGTCCGTCGTAGGAGTGCCGGATCCGCTCGGCCGAGATGACCGGCTCCCCGCCGGGGAACCGACTCGGGCTCAGCATCTCTCCCCCGCGGGTCGGAGCGAACCCGCGCGTCGAGGGCCGAAGCCCGGGCCCCTGGGGCCCGACGCCCCTCGGTTTCCCTCGTGCATCCCGCCGACCACGACACGGCACGGATAAAGGATGCCCGCGGGTCGAGACGGCCGGCCCGCGGGACCGCGGTCCGGGGCCGGGAGGTTCGACCCTCCGGCTCCGCCCTCCCTCAGCGGGTCCCCGAGCGACGCGTCCGGCTCCGGGTGCCGAGCCCCTGCATCGGGGAACCCCGGTGTCGCGCCCGGGAGGCCGGAGTCCAGCTCACTAGCTCGACCACGGCACCGTCCGGGTCCCGAAGGAACGTCAGACGGACGCTTCCGTCCTCGAACTCCTCGTGCACCGGGCCGCCCAGGCGCCGGAGCCGCCGTAGAATCGGCCCCGCGTCCCGCAGAGCGAATACCCGGGCGCTCGAGGTTTCGGTCTGGGGCCGATAGGGCGTATAGAGCGGCGAACGCGGGGAGAGGTGAAACAGCTCGAGGAGCTGACCGCTCGCCCGGTCCTCCATCCACACGAGCTGAGTCCCGTCGTCCATCCGGGCCCGAGCGGCGAGCCGGAGTCCGAGGACGCGATAAAACCGGATCGCCCGGGAGAGGTCGCGAACCCGCACGTCCGTGCACACCAGGCGAGCGACCGGCCGGGGCATGGGCCCCGCAGGGGGCGCTCGCATAAAGCCCGCGGTGCAGGGGCCCGCGGAAAAAGAGGCGCCCCGGGGAAGCGTCCCCCGGGGGCCAATCGCTCGGACCGTTCTACTGGACGGCGACCTTGACCTCGGACGGTGCGGGCGTGGGGGTCTCCTTCGGCAACTCGAGTTCGAGCACCCCATTCTCCACCCTGGCCTTCGCGTTCTTCGCCACGACCGCCTCGGGCAGGTCGAGCGACCGGTAGTAGCCCGCGTAACTGCGCTCCCGGTGGAGCACGGAGGGGGTGTCCTTCGTCGTCTCTTGGGTGCTCTCGCCCCGGATCTCCACGCTGTTGCCCCGGACGCGGATGTCGACGTTCTCCTTCGGGACCCCCGGCAGCTCGGCCACGATCTTGTAGGTCTCGCCGGCATCGATTACATCGGTGCGCGCGGGCCGGAACACGGGTGGGAGGGAGCTCCCCGCCGTGGCGAGGCGAGTGGCTCCGAACGGCAGGAGGCCGAACGGCTCCAAAAACTGCTCGTGCAGCTCATCCAACATTCGGTCCAGGTCGCTCCACGGACTGGCTCGGCTGGTTCGGGTTTGTATCTCGGTCGTCATGGTTCCCTCGGGGGTATTACATTATCAGTAAGTTTACGTTACTATATAAAATAGGCTATTTCACTCAGGAGAGTCACCCGCTCAGCCCCG
>JASHTC010000116.1 GCA_030040755.1 Thermoplasmata archaeon
TGAGGGGCACGTCGCTCGTGCCGGGCGGCATGTCGAGCAGCAGGTAGTCGAGCGTCCCCCAGTGCACGCTGCCGAAGAACTGCGTGATGAGGCGCGTGACGAGCGGGCCCCGCCAGATGACCGGGGTCTGCTCGTCCTCGACCATGAACTGAGAGGAAACGACGGAGATGCCGGAGTGGGACTTCGCAGGCTCGATCCCCTCCCCCCGGTCGACCAGGGGTCCGGGAAGGCCGAGCAGCTTCGGGATCGACGGGCCGGTGATGTCGGCGTCCAAGATCCCGACCGTGCGGCCCTGACGTACCAGTTCCGCCGCGAGCAGCGCGGTCACCGTGGACTTTCCGACCCCGCCCTTCCCGCTGCCGACCGCGACGATGTGCCGGATCCCGCCCTTGTCCATCCGCTGGAGGACGCTGCCCGGAGGGCCGCGTCGCGGTCCCGCCTGCGGGGGAGACGAGACGGGTCGGCCGCCCTCCGCCGGGGGTTGGGACGTCATCGGTCGTCCACGCGGAGGGGTCTATATTATGGGCGTGGGGCCGGTCGGGAAGTCGCCGGGGGGCGCAGCATGCCAGTCGGGGGGTCCGCGGAACTGGACGAGCTGTTCGCGCCGCGCTCCGTGGCTGTGATCGGGGCTTCGAACCGCCCGACGAGCGTCGGGACGACCCTGTTCCGGAACATCGTGCAGGCCGGCTTCAAGGGGGTCGCCTACCCCGTGAACCCGACCTGGCCGAGCGTCTCGGGGGTCCACTGCTATCCGGACGTCGAGTCGCTGCCCCAGGTACCGGACCTTGCGGTGGTGATCGTGCCCGCGGCGCTGGTCCCCGGCGTGGTCGAGGAGGTCGGGGCCGCGGGCACGCGCGGGGTTGTGGTCATCTCCGCCGGGTTCCGCGAGATCGGCGGGGCCGGGATCGCGCTCGAGGAGGACCTCGTCCGGATCGTGACCAAGTACCGGATGTCGCTGGTCGGGCCGAACTGCTTCGGGATCCTGAACACCGACCCGGCGGTGAGCCTGAACGCCACGTTCAGCTCGAGCCTGCCCCCCCGCGGCAACATCGCCTTCGTCTCGCAGAGCGGAGCCCTGGGCGCCGGGATCATCCAGTACGGAATCGCCGAACGCATCGGCTTCTCCCGATTCATCTCCGTCGGAAACCGCGCGGGGGTGGACGAGAACGACCTCCTGCGATCCCTGGCCCAGGACCCGGCGACCCACGTGATCTTGCTGTACGTCGAGAGCCTGGCGGACGGACGACGCTTCCTTCAGGCGGCCCGGGACGTCACGGAGGAGAAACCGGTGCTCGTCATCAAGAGCGGCCGCACCCCCGAGGGCGAGCGCGCGGTGCGCAGCCACACCGGCTCGCTGGCGCAGTCCGGGCGCGACCAGCTCTACGACTCCCTGTTTGCCCAGGCCGGCGTGATCCGGTCGGAGACGATCGGCGACCTGTTCCGCACGGCGAAGGTCTTCTCCTCGGGTATCCAACTCCTGGGACCTCGTCTGGCCATCCTGACCAACTCGGGCGGGCCGGGGATCGTGGCGGCCGACGCGGCCGTGCGGCACGGGCTCCAGCTGTCGACCATCACGGAAGGCGAACGGGCCGGGTTCGCCCGCCTCCTCTCGCCGTCGGCGTCGCTCGGCAACCCGGTCGACATGACCGCGGACACCAGCCTGAGCCAGGTCCGAACGGTGATGCGCACGCTGCTCCGGTCCCCGCGGGTGGACGGGGCTCTCGTGATCATGACCCCCGCGGCGGCGTTCACGAGCGAGGCGGCCGCTCGGGCGATCCTGGAGGGGCGGGGAGAGAGCCCCAAGGCGGTGGCCGCATGTCTGTTCGGCGTCACGGACGTCTCCGAGGCGGTCCGGTTCCTCGAGGAGCACGGAATCCCCACCTTCACCTTTCCGGAGGAGGCGGTCCAGGGGCTCGGGAGCCTCGCTCAGTACCAGGCATGGAGGACCCGCCCCCGCACCGAGGTCCGCCACTTCCCGGTCGACCGCAGCGCGGTGCGCGCGGTCATCGCGGAAAGCCAGCGGGCGGGCCGGAGCGTGCTGCCCGCCCCCTCGGCCCGCGAGATCCTGACGGCCTACGGGCTCCGGTTCCCCCAAGCGCGCTTGATCCAGAACGAGGAAGAGGCCCTGCGGGCCGCCGAGGAGGTCGGGTTCCCGGTCGTCCTCAAGGTCCGTTCCCCGGACATCTCCCACAAGACCGACGTGGGGGGGGTGGTGCTCAACCTCCGGGACCGGACCGAGCTCCGGGAGGCCCTGCACCGCATGTCGAGCACGGTCCGGCAACGCGCGCCCAAGGCCCGCATCGAGGGGTTCGAGGTGGAGGCGCAGGTACCGGGAGGTAAGGAGGTTCTCATCGGGTTGCAGCGCGACCCCGGATTCGGGCCGGTCATCGCCTTCGGGCTGGGCGGGATCTACGTCGAGGTCCTTCGGGACGTCACCTTCCGACTCGCGCCCGTCCGGACCCTCTCCGCGCGCCACATGATCCAGTCCGTGAAGGCGTTCCCGTTGCTCGAAGGGGTGCGCGGAGAGCCCGCGAGCGACCTCGACGCGCTCGCCGAGGCGATCGAGCGGGTCTCCCAGCTCGCGGTCGACCTGCCCGAGATCGCCGAGCTCGACATCAACCCCTTGCTCGTGCGCTCGAAGGGGCAGGGCGTCGTCGCGGTCGACGCGCGGGTCGTGCTCGGGTCTCCTTCCACACCGGAACGGACCGCTTCAGCTCGTCGATCAGGAACTGGGCCGCCGCGAACGCCGCGGCCCGGTGGGCGCACGCGGCGCCGACGATGACCGCCGGCTCGCCGACCCGGACCCGTCCTACCCGATGCCAGGCGACGGTCCGAGCCGCGCCGAACCGGCGCTGTGCCTCCCGCTCTAGCTGAGCGAGGGCCCGGAGCGCCGGCGCCCGGTGGGTCTCGTACTGGAGCGCGACCACCGCGCCCTTGCGGGTTCGGTCCGGCCGCACCCGGCCCACGAAGAGGACCACGCCGCCGAGGGTCGCACCCTCGAGCTCGCGGAGCGCTGCGGCCGGCACGAGCCGGCGGCGGTTCAGCCGGGCCGACACGGTCAGCCGCCCCCGTACGGTGGATGGACGGCGAGCTCGTCTCCGGGCCGAACGCGCTCCGAGCGGCGGCGGAGCGGCACGCCGTTGCGGAAGAGCCGGCTGGAGCTCAGCACTGGTCGGAGGGCCGGATGCCGCTCGGTGAGTTCTCGGAGGAGCTCGTTCGCCGGGACGCCGCGGGTGGGAACGGCACGATCGACCCGCGCCTGACCGACCGCGGTCCGGGCGGTCGCGAACAGGAGCACGCGGACCGGAGGCGGTGGCCTCCCTCGGTTCCGTGGCGTACCAGATCCCCTCACGAGCCCCAGCCAGCGAACTGATTAATACACACGCACGCTCATCGAGCCCGATGTCTGATCTCACCGTTTGTATCGGGGGTCAGGCCGGGGACGGCATCGCCTCGATCGGGGAGACGGTCGCCCGGAGCTTCTCCCGACTGGGCCTCCATGTCTTCGGGATGAACGCCTACCAGTCGGTCATCCGGGGGGGGCATGTCTACTACCAGGCGCGGACCTCCGCGGACCGTCCGTACTCCCAGGGCGACGGGGTCGACATCCTCTACGCCCTCGACCGGCAGACCGTGGACGTGCACGCGGCCGGGATCCGCCCGGGCGGCTACGTCGTCTTCGACGCGGAGAAGTTCGCGGTCACTCCCGGTGAGCTGCCCGCCGGGGTGACGGCGCTCGCGGTGCCCACGCTCGAGATCGCGCGCAAGTACACGACCCAGTCGATCCTCCAGAACGGCGCCGGAGTCGGGGCGGTCGCCTTCCTCGCGGGCGTCCCGCTCGACCTTCTGCACGCGGTCCTCACCGACTCGTTCGGCAACAAGAAGGGCGAGGTCGTCGATTGGAACCTCGGGGCGAGCGCGGCCGGCTACCATTTCGCCGAGGCGCACGCCCAGCCCCATGCGTCGGCCGTGCACCGGGCCGGACCTCCCAAGCTGTTGATGACCGGCAACCAGGCGATCGCCCTCGGCGCGGCCGCGGGGGGCCTCAAGTTCCTGGCCCAGTATCCGATGACCCCCGCCTCGTCCATCATGCACTGGCTGGCGGAGCATTCCCACTCCCTCGGGATCGTCGTCAAACAGGCCGAGGACGAGCTCGCCTCCATCAACATGGCGATCGGCGCCTCGTACGGCGGGGTCCGGTCGATGACCGCGACCAGCGGCGGCGGCTTCTCGCTCATGGTCGAGGCGCTCGGCATGGCCGGGATGACCGAGACCCCGGTCGTCGTGGTCGACTCCCAGCGGGCGGGCCCGTCGACCGGCCTTCCGACGAAGACCGAACAGGGGGACCTGAACCTCATGCTCGGCGCCGGGCAGGGGGAGTTCCCCCGGGCGATCCTCGCCGCCACCCACCCGAGCGATGCCTACCCGCTCATGATCCGGGCGTTCGAACTCGCCGAGAAGTGGCAGACGCCCATCCTGGTCGCGAGCGACCTCCACCTCTCGGAGAACCATGCGACGGTCGACCGGGAGGAGGTCCCCCTCGATTTTGAGCCCGCGCCGCTGGTCACCGTCCATCCGAACGGCCACGACTACAAGCGGTACCAGTATACGGAGAGCGGCGTCTCCCCTCGCGCCGTGCCGGGCCAGGCCGGCCTCCAGTTCATCGCGGGCTCGGACGAGCACGACGAGAAGGGCCACCTCGTCTCCGACGTAAAGAGCGGGATCCCGCACTGGGTCGCGGAGCGGGCCCGGATGATGGACAAGCGGATGCGCAAGCTCGAGGGGCTGCGCCACGAGGCTCCGCCCCCGGTCCTGGAGGGACCGGAGGATGCCCCGCTCACGTTCGTCACCTGGGGCTCGACGGTCGGCGCGGTCCGCGACGCGATGCGGGTCCTCGCCGGCTTGGGCAAGCCGACCAACCTCCTCCGTTTCCCCACCGTCTTCCCGCTCGACCCGGCCGCAGTCCGCACCGCGCTGGGGCGGGCGCACCGCACGCTGCTGGTCGAGGCGAACTACACCGGGCAGTTCGGCCGCCTGGTGCGGGCCGAGACCGGCGTGGAGCTGCCCGAACGCTTGCTTAAGTACGACGGCGAGCCGTTCTCTCCCCACGAGATCGTCGCGCGCGCGCTCGAGGTGATGGACCATGGCGGAAAGTAGTGCGCCCCCGGCGCCGACCCCGACCGGCCCGGCGCTTCCCCTCATCGGAAAGTCGGACGTCAAGCCGACCTGGTGCCCCGGGTGCGGCGACTTCGGGGTGGTCGCCGCGGTCGAGATGGCGGTCAAGCGGCTGCAGATCCCGAGCCAGAACGTCGTGATCGTCTCGGGGATCGGCTGCTCCTCCAACCTTCCCCACTTCCTCAACTCCTACGGGTTCCACGCGATCCACGGCCGGGCGGTGCCGGTCGCGGAGGGGATCCGATGGGCGAACCACGCCCTGACCGTCATCGGCACCGGCGGGGACGGGGATGGGTTCGGAATCGGGGTGGGGCACTTCATCCATGCCATGCGGCGGAACGTCGACCTGACGTACGTCACCATGGACAACCAGATCTACGGGCTCACGACCGGCCAGGCGAGCCCGACCTCCCGGATGGGCCAGAAGACGAAGTCGACCCCGACGGGGGTCATCGAGGAGCCGATCGACCCGATCTCGCTCGCGCTCGCGAGCGGGGCGACCTACGTCGCGCGGGGCTTCTCGGGAGACGTCAAGCAGCTCGCGGACCTGATCGCCGGGGGGATCCAGCACCGGGGCTTCGCGTTCGTGGACGTCTTCAGCCCGTGCGTGACGTACAACAAGATCAACACGTTCGACTTCTTCCGCCAGCGGGTCTACAAGCTCGAGAGCGCGGGGCACGACCCGACGGACCTCGTGCAGGCGTTCGCGCGCTCCATCGAGTGGGGCGACAAGATCCCGGTCGGTCTGTTCTACCGCACGGAGAAGCCGACCTACGAAGACCTCGAGGAGGTCCTCTCGGCCGGTCCGCTGCTGAGCCAGAAGTCCGGTCTCAAGGGCCGCGAGGCCCTCCTGGACGAGTTCGTCTAAGCCGGTCCGCCGGACGGCCCGCCGACGGCGAACAGGTAATCGGCCCCCTGGTGGAACAGCTCGGGGAAGGCGAGCGGTTCGCGGAGCAACGGTCCCGGGGCGAACGCGGGCCAGAGGGTCGTGCTGTTGCCCGTGACCGCGATGTATCCCGCGTTCAGCGCGGTGATCGCGGAATCTCCCGCGGCGTCGAGGGTATCGTTCGTCAGCTCCCGGACGACCAGCGAGTAGGAAGCGTTCACCCCGGTCCACCCCGGGACCATGGGGTAGAGGATCACCACGTTCGCGTCGTAGGCCGGCACGAACTCGGCGGCGCTCCCCGGGGCGACGAGGAGCCGGGCCCCCGGCGGGAGATGGTCGCCCAGGTAGGCGAGGAGGGCAAAGTCGTCGGCCGTCACGTTCCCGAAGTCCGTGTAGACCGTCGTCACCGAGGAGGGGAGCTGGAGCGGCGTAAGGGCCGCTCCGGGAAGGACGATGAGGAGCGCGACCGCGGCCGGGAC
>JASHTC010000117.1 GCA_030040755.1 Thermoplasmata archaeon
GCCAGTTCCCGTCCGAGCTCGCCCTGGACCCGGTGCAGGCTCTGCCGCGTCTCCTTCGGGTCGAGCCGGATGATCTTGAGGGTGCCCTTCTCCACCGCCTCCTCGACCGGCCATTTGAACTGGCTCGCGGTCTCCACGAGCTGGGGGACGTCCTCCTCGAGCGAGAGGAAGACGGCCTTCTCCCCCTGGGCGATCCCGGCGAAGAGGAACTGGAGACCGAGGCAGGTCTTGCCCGTCCCCGGGAGCCCGGAGACGAGCACGACGTGCCCGGCGGGGAACCCTCCGCCGAGCATCTCGTCCAGGCCGGCGACCCCGGTGGGGACCTTGGCGCGCGCGGCCTTAGACCCGCTCATACTGTGTGGTCACCAGCCCGTTCTTGGCTCCGACCCGGATGACGAAGCGCCCTTGGTATTCGGCCGGGACGTGGGCGAGCACGGGCATGAACTTCTCGACCAGCATCGTGCGCTGCCGGTGGGAGTGGCTCGGGCTCGTCGTCCAGCTGAAGTGGAGCACCCCGTCGACGGAGTCGAGGACCGCCTGCTCCAGGGCGGGTGCCGCCACGCCCTCCGACAGGATCAGGTAGACGACGGCGCCCCACTCCTTCGCCCGTCGGCGCAGCCCTTTGAGTACCGTGAGCAGGTCGGCCGCCTCGACCCCGCGGCGGACGATGAGGTCCGTGAGCGAGTCGAGGACGACGAGCTGACGGCCCGCCCGCTGGTCGATCCCTTCGACCAGGGCGCGGAGCGGTCCCCCGTCGGCCGTGGGGGTCGAGGAACCTCCTCCGAGGAGCGGGCTCGGGACCGCGGACCAGGCGGCGGGCACGACGGTGTCCGCGAAATACTCCCGGGAGAGGTCGAGGAAGGTCAGGTGGCGCTCGAGCGTGTCCGCGTACGTCTCCTCGAAGGCGCCGCGCAGTTCGTCGAGCACCTGCGCCTGCGACCGGCTCGTGCTCACGTAGACGATCCCTTCGGGATAGATGAACGGCCCCTTGGCGCTGCCGAGGTAGAAGGCGTGGAGCCGTGGCATGTCGTAGTGGAGCATCAGGTGCACGGCGGAGGTGAGGGCGAACTCCTGGTGCCCGGCACCGGCGGCCCCCCAGAGCAGCACGACGGAGCCGGCGGGAACCCCTCCGGTGAGGTAGTCGAAGTCGGGGACGCCGGTCGGAATCCGAGCCGGGCGCTCACCGAGCTCCGGCGCCCGAAGCGGTTCGCCGGTCGTCTGGGAGGGGAAGACGAACGGTCGCGGGGCCTGCAACGCCATCGGAACGGGACTCCGAGGCCGCGACTCCGGTCCTGGGTATTAGTAGGCTCCCTTCGAAGGGAGGCTTGAGGAACTCGCGCAGAAGAATCGTCGCGTAGGCACCCTTTGGAAGCGCGAACCGAAGCCGCACGGCATCGACGCCGTCCACCGAGATCCCGATCGGGGGAACCGGGACCAGCAACGGCCTCCAGGCACCGGGGCTGGCGACCTCCGGCGCGGCCCGCACCCGGAACATGTCGGGCTCGACCTCCTGCTCGGCGAGGAGCTGTCTGAGGAGATCCCCGGCGGGACCCGCCGTGCGCGGGGTCCCGTAGCCGACGAGGGGGCCGGCGACGAACGCGCGGCCCCGCTCGACCAGGCCAGAGCACTCGGGCCGGTTGTCCGCGGTCACGGGAATCCCCTCCCGGCTCCGCACCGTCCCGTCCCGACCGAGCCGGAGGACCATGTCACCGACGACCGGCTCGCTCAGCGGGATGCCGGCGGAGGCCCGGCGGGTAAGCCACACGTTGAACAGGTAGGCCTGGAAGGCGTGGACGAACAGCAGGCGGAGGTCGCGCGAGAGCGCCCGGAACGCGCGCTCCGGCGGATGGCCGAGCGCGAGGTGCTCGAGCAGCGTGCGCTCGAAGCGGTAGTCGCGCGGGAACTCCCGGAGCGCCCGCGCGGGGTCCCGGTGCTCCGCGTAGGCCCGCCGGGCGTCGTCCCCGACTCCCTCCTTGCCGTCGGCCGGACGGTCGATGAGGTAGACGTCCACGGCCCGCGCCAGATCGCCCCGGACGACCCATCGGCCCACCTCGTGGGTGATCGGCCGGACCTCGCCGAACCGCTGGGGGCCAAAGAAGTTCGGAAAGCCGCCGCGTTCCCGTAGCTCGGCCTCCACCGAGCGGTAGGCGGGGACCGCCTCCGTCGCGGGGAAGGCCAGTTCCTCGACCCGGATGTCGAACGAGTTCCCATAGTGATGGCCCAGAACGAGCCCGTCCCGCGCGCGATAGGCCTCGATGACCTCGACTCGAGGGAGTCCCAGCGGCTCGGTGGGCGGACTCCCGCGGTAGGAGACGAGTCGCTCGGCGACCGCCCGTCGGTCTTTGGTCCCCGCCCACTCCAGGGAGCGGGAGGGAAGCCGGAGGCGGCGCGCGATCGCCGCTCCGAGCTCGTGTTGCTCCCAGTCGTGGCTCACCACGCGCAGTACCGTGAAGGCGCCGCTCGGGTCCGGGAGCGGGTAGCTCGAAGTCTCCGTGACCCGGAACGCCTCCGCCGTCGACTTGAGCCGTCCTGGGACGCCGGGAGCGAGGCTACCGTAGCACCCAATCCCCATCGCGCGCTCGCCTGT
>JASHTC010000118.1 GCA_030040755.1 Thermoplasmata archaeon
CCTCCCGCCGCGGTTCGACGGGCTCTCGGTGCTGGACATCGGAGCCTGGGACGGCTACTACAGTTTCTTCGCCGAGGAGCGGGGCGCCCGGCGCGTGCTCGCGATCGACAAGTTGCAGAACCTGGAGGCCCACGCGTCGGGGTACCAGCCGTTCGAGTTCGCGAAGAGCGTCCGGGGCTCGAACGTGGAGTATCGGGTCATGGACGTGAACGACCTCGACCGGCTCTCCGAAGCGTTCGACGTGGTCTTCTTCCTAGGGGTCTATTACCACCTTCGCGACCCCTGGAAGGCCCTGGAGGCGATGCGACGCCGGCTGACTCCCCAGGGCCGGGTGTTCGTCGAGGGTCTGCTCCTACCGGGGTCGCGACCGGTGGTACGGTTCTTCCACCCTCCCGAGCTCGAAGAGACGACCTACTGCGCCGCCACCGAGTCCGGGTTGGCCGAGCTGGCGCAGCTCGCCGGATTCCCCCGGGTCCGGACCCTCTCACGGCACGACGGGCTCGGCCCCCTCCCGTTCGCCCTCTGGAGGTGGATCCCGAAGGGAATGAAGTTCGGCGGGGTCCTCAACCCCAAGTCGACCTCCGCGCAGATCGTGGGCAAGAGCCGGATCCTGGACGGGGCCTGGCCCCGAATCCTCCTGGAGCTCGGACCGGGCTGAACGAAGGGGTCCCGCTCGCGTGGGTCGCGCCCCGGGGGCGGCTCCCGAACCGAGCCGGGGTCCGCAGGCGGCGTCCCGTACCCTCCCAGACCGATTGAGTTTAATTTATATAGTTATTGTGTATTACTGTGCTTGCCACATAGACCCATGAGGCTCGAGATCGGTCCCGACGGCAAGATCATCGGCACCCGGCGGGTGTCCCCGAACGGTCAGGTGAGCGGGCTCAGCGAGTTCGCCGGCCGGGAAGTACTCGTGATCCTTCCCGGGAGCTCGGACGCCTCCTCGGCTCCTGCGTGGGGTTCCCCCGAGGCGGTGGCCCAGCTCGTGGAGGAGCAGATGCGGGACGCCTACCGTCGCTACGAGCTTCTCCAGGAGCTGTACGCCACGCCGTGGGAGGCGACCCGGTCCTTCGTGCAGTCGACCTTGGGCGGTCGGAGGCCCGACCTTGCCGCCGATGTGGACCGATGGATCCAGGATCAACTGCGACGCTCCGCCCCCGGCCGGCCATCCTCCTCGGAGCCCGACCAGGACGGGACCGGAGCGGCTCCCGCCGCGGAGCGACGGCGGAGAGGTCCGTCGCACTCCATGAAGTCTGATGCGTCTAAGTGAGCGAGTATCGGAGAACAACGATGAGCGAAAACGAGTCGAACAAGAACGAAGCGAGCGAGGCGTGGGACCAGGTCAGCCAGGCCATGAACCAAGCGACGAAGCTTTACCTCCAGGAGCTCGAAACCTACCTCGAGTGGGTCGGCAGCGTCCGTCGAGCGGTGCTCGAGCAGGCCCTGACCACGAGGGAGCAACTGGCGCGGATCGGGGAGACGCAGCTCGCCTTCCTCACGCGCCTGCAGCAGAACGTCCCGTTCTTCGGCGGGATGCCTCCGTGGACGACCCCGGGCTCCCCGGCCTGAACCGTGCGGAAGGACGGACCGTCGGTACACGAAGAGGAAACGATGCCAGCTCGCAAGACGACAAAGCACGCGCGCCCCCGAGCCGAACCCTCCGCTTCCCGGCCCAGCCCCGACCTCAGCCTGGGCGCAGAGTCGATCAACAACTCCATCGAGCAGGGACTGAGCCTGTGGACCAAGTACGCTCGCGAGACCGGGGAGACGGTCGCTGACTTCCTCCGCCGGTTCGGCGAGGAGCAGCAGAAGACCTACGAGACGTGGGCCGCGAACCTGCCGGCCGCCCTCCGACCGAAGCTGCGCGCGACGGACGCCCAGGTCGCTCGGGACCGATTCGACGAGTGGAACCGACAGGCCGAGGAGATCGGCCAGCGGGTGCGCGAGGCGTTCGAGACGACCTTGAAGCCCCAGCGGGAGCTCCTCGAGCTGTGGGCCAAGCCGTTCCTTCCCGCCGACGGGAGCGCGGCCGAGAAGACCGAGGAGGTCTTGGGGCTCGTCCAGAAGTTCTGGTCGGGACTCACCGTCGACCTGAGCCGGAAGATGATGGACGCGATGAAGCCCGAGAAAGGGTTCGCCGAGTTCGTCCAGGCGCAGGACGAGGCGACCAAGCAGTTCAGCGAGAACTTCCAGAAGCTGGTCCGGGTCTACTTCACGAGCCCCGCCTTCGTGGCCGCGTTCGGGAAGACCCTCGACAGCTCGCTCGACCTGGAGAAGAGCTGGAAGGACTCGGACGAGCTGTTCCGGCGGGTCACCGGCCTCCCCACCCGGCGGGAGATCAGCGAGCTCAACCTGGCGGTGCGCGACCTCTCGGAGCAGGTCGCCCGGATCAAGGACCGGCGGCCGTAGGACGGCGGTCTACCTCGGAGCTATAAACCGCCGGGCCTCACCGGCCCGGCGTATGCCGGCCGGCGACGCGAGGGCCTCGGCTGCCTCCGCCGCCCCTGACCTGGACGGGGGGCCGTTCGTCGAGTTCGCGAACAAGCTGCGCCGAGCGTGGGAGCTGGCCCTGTTCCCTCCGTCCGTGAAGGTCGGGCTGACCCCCTCCGACGTGGTCTACCAGGACGGGAGGATGCGGCTCCTCCATTATCGCCGGCCGCCGACGGTCACCGCGTCCCACCGGCCCCCGCTCCTCTGCGTCTACGCTCTCATCAACAAGCCGTACATCCTCGACCTCCAGCCCGGTCTCTCCGTCGTCGAGACGCTGCTCTCCCGCGGACTGGACGTCTACCTCGTGGACTGGGGGACACCGACCGTCCTCGACCAGGACATGCGGATCCACGACTACGTCAACGGCTACGTCGACGCGGCGGTCCGGGCCACGCGGGAGGAGGCCGGGGGAGGCCCGATCCATCTGCTCGGGTACTGCATGGGCGGGACGTTCGCCGCGATGTACGCCGCCCTGAATCCCGGCGCGCTCAAGACCCTCTCGCTGCTCGCCGCGCCGCTGGACTTCGACACGGAGGCGAGCTTCCTCAACGTCTGGGCGCACGCGCCGGGGTTCGACCCCTGGAAGATCGCCCGGACCTACCGTCTCATCCCGCCCGAGTTCCTCAACAACGCCTTCCAGATGCTCGACCCCCTGCGGACAAACTACCTCAAGTTCCTCACGCTCCTCGACCGGCTGGACGACCGGCCGTTCGTCGAGAACTTCCTCCGCATGGAGATGTGGAACAACGACGGCATCCCGATGGCGGGTCCGACGTACGCCGAGTTCATCGACAAGGGCTTCCAACGCAACCTGCTCGTCCAGGGGCGGTGGACCCTCGACGGGGACGACCGGAGGATCGACCTCCGCCGGATCGACGTCCCGATGGCCACGATCGTCGGGCTCAACGACACGCTCGTACCGCCCGAATCCACCGAACGGGTCCTGCGCCACGTCCGCTCGAAGGACGTCCAGCGGTTCGAGCACCCCTCGGGCCACATCGGCCTCTCCACCAGCCGCCGGACCCATGCGGACCTCTGGCCCCGATTCGCCGACTGGGTCCATGCCCACGACGCTCCCCCCACGAGGGGGGCCGCCCGCCCGGCGGCTCGCGCCGCCCGGCCCCACCAGGCTTCGGGGCGGGGTCGCCCGGGGCCCAGGCGACGCTAGCCGCCCCGAGACGGGACGCCGGGCCGACGGGCCTCGGACCGAAAGAGTGGGCCCGGACGGATTTGAACCGTCGACCGACCGGTTATGAGCCGGTCGCTCTTGGCCGGGCTAAGCTACGGGCCCATCGAGAACGAACCGGAGGCGCCGCCGAGCGGAATTCCGTGACGGGGGGGAGACCCCCCCGCCCGTTCGAACCGCTGACCTTTCGGTTAACAGCCGATCGCTCTGCCGCTGAGCTACGGCGGCACCGAGGCGGCCGAGCCGGCATCGCGCTAATAGCCTTTCCGGCTCGGCGGCGGCGACGCGCGGTGCGCGGCCGCGCGCTCCTTGAGATGCTCGATGCGACGGCTCATCTCGTCGAGCGACCGGTCGATCGACTCCCAGAACTGGCGCGCGGAGTCCGTGACGACCGCCCCGTCCGCGCTCGGCTGGATGACGCCCTCGCGCTCGAGCAGGTGCAGGGAGTACCGCACCTTGTGGATCGGCAGGTGCAGCGCCTCGCTGAGGCGAATGATCCCCTTCGGGGTCCGGCCCGAGAGCTGCTCGAGGATGTCGACGTTGCGGCTCAATAGCTCGAGCTCGGCCGAGATCCGGTCGGCCAGCTTCGCTCCGTCCGGCGGGACGTCCTCCTCGACTGTCGGCGGCGAATGCTGTTTCTCCACGGCCATCGACGTCCCTCAGAAGCCGGTCGAGTTACTTCAACCTTGTTAGGTCGGGTTCTACGAATCCGGAGCCGGAGGCACCGATTCGAAGTCTCCGTGCCCCCGGCGTTCCGAGCCGCCCGCATCGACCCCGGGGGCGGAGCCGGAGTAGTACTCGGCGACGGCACGGAACGACGCCTTCGGGTCCCAGGGCAGGTCCGGGTAGACCGACCCGCGCCGGCCCTCGTAGGTCTTCACGAGCGCGAGCGACGACATGTCCAGGTCGTGCTTCGGGTCGTCCGAGTACGGAGAGATCGGGTCTACGAACCCGTCGAGAAATACCCCGTTGACCCCCGCCGCATCCAGGAGCTGAAGGACCATGGTGAGGTACCGGGCCTGCGCCTCCTCATCGCGCACGTACGCCCCCTTCAGCGTCGGTCGGACGAACCGACCCACCACCGGCAGCCCATGGAGGAACTGCGACCGGTAGTCGACCACGCCGAATCCCAGGGTGCCGGAGCTGTGGGCCCCCTGGTAGGCCCGCGAGCCGGTCCCCGTGACGACCACGGGCTTCCCCGGTTCGAAGAAGGGGCGGAGCATGGCCAGGTATCGGTCGCGGACCCGCTCGTCCCAGTAGTGGTCGACGCCGACCAGGTCGAAGCGACTCCAGTCGACCCCCTCCCACGGGAGGGCGGCGTAGACGATGGGGCCGTGGAAGACCGGTCGCACCGCCTCGGCGACCCGCCCCAGGAAGGCGTTGAGCGGCCGGTTGTGTGTTCCCGCCCGTACCATCCCCCGCGTCGCCGGGTGGGCGAATCGCTGGGCGACGGACTTGCCGGGGAGGATTCCCTGCATGAACAGGGACAGCTCCTGGCCCACGACGAGGACTACCCGGTCGGGGGCCCCGGAGCGGAGCTGCTCGGCGACGGCCGCGCCCTCCCGGATGTGGCCCAACGTCTCGGAGGGCGACTTATCGAAGAGCGCCGGTTGGACCCAGACCTCGAGACCCGCATCGAGCGCCGAGGCCGCGGCCGTCCG
>JASHTC010000001.1 GCA_030040755.1 Thermoplasmata archaeon
GTGACCGACCAGCTAGGGGGCCGGGCGTCGATGAGCTGGCCGGTCGACGTCTATGCGCCGCCGGCGCTTCAGGGGTACGCGTCCGCCACGAACACCGATGTCGGCCGGTCGGTCTACTTCACCGCCGTGGTGACGGGAGGGGCCGGCGGGGGCGGCACGCTGTGGTCGTTCGGAGACGACAGCACCGGCATCGGCGCCAACGTGAGCCACTCTTGGACGGCGCCGGGAGTCTACAACGTGACGGCGACGTACACGGACAACCAGAGCAACCGGGCGAGCTGGTCGACCCAGGTCTACGTGAGCCTCGCGCCCGCGGGCGAGTTCGTCGTCACGGCCGCCTCCGCCCCGTCCCCCGCCCAGCCGGGGACCCTCTTCTACTACAACGCCACCCTCGACGGCGGCACGGCCCCCTACGCCGTGGTGTGGCACTTCGGGGACGGCAGCGAGGCGTCGGGGTTGCATGTCACGCACGCCTACTCCGCGGCGGGGAACTACTCGATCAACGTGGACGTCACGGACGCCGCCGGGGCGCCGGTGAATGCCACGCTGGCGGTCGAGGTCGTGGCGGGTCCCAGTACCACCGGCGGGTCGACCCTGAACTTCTCCCTCGGCCTGCTCCTCGGGCTGGTGGTGGGCGCGGCCCTTGCCGCGGTCCTGGTGTTCGTCGCCACCGCCCGACGGCGGACGAAGCGGAAGTCTCCCCCACCGCCCTCGCCGTATGTCCCCCCGGCGCGGCAGGCCTGGAAAGAGGACTAGCCGCCGGGCACGGCCCGCACCCTCGGCCCGCCGCTCCGGGAGAAGGTGTACCGCACGGGCACACGCTGGACCCGATGGGTCCAGTAATCGCACCGCGTGCACTGCTGCCCGAGGACGACCGACTCGCCAGTGAGGGTGCGGTTCCGCACCGGCTTCAGCGGGGAACTGCAGACGGGGCATTCGGTGAGGGGCCGCCGACCCTCCCGCTCGGCGTAGTGGACCGAGAGACGGACGCCCGGCGTCTCGAGGGCCAAGCGGCGCAGCCGGGAGCCGCCCACGACGGCCAGGGGGTCGTCGTGCCGCAGGGCGACCAGGACGGCCGCCCGGTAGGCGGCCTGGGAGGGGTAGTGGGGCCGTCCCGAGCGCAGGACCCTCCGGGCGACCCGGCGGACCTCCTCGGCGTCCGGCACGTGGTACCGGCGGGGCGGCCCGTCGTCAGCGGCCGGACTGGCCGCGTCGTCCTTCGCGGGCACGAACCTCCTCCTCGTAGAAGCGTTGCGCGAAGTCGGTCTCCGTCGGGCCGATCGTGAGCGGGGCGGAGCCGGCCGATCGGAAGTAGGTGAGGAGGGCGGCCGCGGCGGCGAGACGGACGGCGCGGGACTTGAGTCGCGGCGAGAACTTGGGGAAGTGCGTCGCCTTGAGCGCGCGCTCCGAGACCTCGCGGAGCGCGTCGTAGAGCGGGCGCTCCAGCCGGACCGGTCGCGCCGGGAACCGACCCGCCACCAGGGGATGTCCGGTCTCGATGGCGTGGACGAGCGTGAGGTGGTCCCGGATCTTGCCGGCGAGCTCGAACTCCATCTCGCCGAGCTCGAGGCGCTCGGCGCTCCCTTCGACCGCTCGGAACCGCTCTCGGGTCATCGGGTGGAACCGCAGGAGCATCCGGTCCTCGAGCGCCGCGAAGTTCGGGTCCCCGATGGTGGTCCAGTAATCCTCGGCGCCGGCCGTCCGGACGTTGTAGTTCACCGAGAAGAAGGAGCGGAAGGTGTAGGGGCCGACGGTCCCGAAGGTCGTCTCCCACTTCACCTCGCGTTGCTCCATCACCAGCTTCAACGGCTCGACCATCCCGCGGTACTTGAACCAGTCATTGAACTCGGGGACGATGAAGTTGAACGTTCGGCCCGTGTAGGCGGCGCCGACGCGGAGGAACTGGACGGGGGTGATCCCTCCGCAGTAGCGGTTGCGGCCCGGGAGCCCGTGCGGCGGGACGCCGCTTCGCGGGTTCCCCCGCACGAGGTCGTCGATGGAGAAGGTCTTGCCGGTCCCCGGGGGCCCGAACAGCGCGAGGTGGAACCCGGTGGCGCCCGTCGGACGGCCGGTCGGCGCCAAGAGCGGCACGTCGGCGAGGGCATACTGCTGCAGGAGCGAGATCAGGGAGTCGAAGTAGAGCGCCTCGCCGAAGAGGTTCCGCAGGTACTCCGCGAGGCGGTCGACCGTGAACGTCCGGCCGAACTCCACCGTCTCTTCGAGCCGGTGATGAAGGACATCGCGGAGGTGGTCGAGGAACTCCGAATCCATCGAGCGGATCTCGGCCGGCTCATCCGGCACCGGGTTGACCGGAGCCGACTCGGTGTCGGCGCGCGAGACCTCATCCAGCAGGAGCTGGCGCAGCTCGTCCGGGTAGGGGATCTCGAAGAGCTTCTCCCCCGCGCCGCCGCTGAACTCCGAGATCAATCCCCGCCGCTTCAGGCGCCCCAGGAGGCGGCTCGGGTCCTCGAAGACCCGCTCTCGGAGGAGACGGGCCCGTACGTCGGAGAGACGCAGGCGGGCCGGCTGGGTCGAGTAGCCCCGAACGAGCCGACGGCGGTCCGCGTCGCCGACCAGGGTCGCGAGCACGCGGGCGACCGGCACATCCGCCGCGACGATCTCGAGGCCGACGGAGGCTGCCACCGTTCGGGCACCACTCCGCAGAATCCCTTATAATAATCCCTCGGGCCGAGTAGGGGCCGATGGTCGCTCACAGCTCCTCCTCGTACGAGCGAGAGCTGCGCGACCTCCTGCAGGGCGACCGGACGGCGGTACTCCGGTACTCGAAGTCCCTCGAGCCCGCGGACCGGCCGAACTTGGAGCGGATCCTCCGGGCCCCGTTCCTGGTCGTCCGGGGGGCCGGCTCGCTGGGGTTCGACCTGGTGGCGTTGCGCCGAGAGCTAGCGCTCCCGGTCGAGGTCAAGGCCTCCTGCGAGGCGTCGATCCTCTTCAGCGCGGCCAGCGGTCGCGCGGCGGAGCAGCTCGAGGCGCATCGCGCCGCGGTCGAGCGGGTCGGGCTCGTGGCTGTCTACGCCTACCGGAAGATCGGGTACCGGGACGGCGACCCTTGGCGACTCTACTCGGCCGCGCGCCAGCCCCAGGGCGGGAGTCTCGGTCTGCTCGCCAAACGCCTTCCGCCGGTCGAGCGGACCCGCGAAGGGAACGCGGTCCTGCGCTGGGAGAACGGGATGCCCCTCGCCCGGTTCCTCGCCACCGTACACGCGCTCTTCGAGCCCCGGGAACTGCTCGCCGCATGACGGTGCACGTCAGCGCCACGGGCTGGGCCCGATTCGGTCCTCGCCCGGAACCCCTCACCGTGCTGGCGGCCGAAGCCGTGGGGAAAGCCCTCAACGCCCTCGGCCGAAAGCCGGTCGACTTTCTCGTGGTCGGCAACATGCTCGCCGGGTCGGTGAACGGCGAGGAGAACGTGGTTTCTCGTATCGCGAACCGGACCGGTCTCGAGACGGCGGCCGGACTTCGCGTGGAGGCCGCGAGCGCCAGCGGGGCCGCGGCGTTTCACGCCGCGGTCCATGCCCTCGAGAGCGGACGGTACGAACGCGCGCTCGTCGTCGGCGCGGAGAAGATGACCGACCGGCCGACGGCCGAGGTCGCGGCCGCGCTCTCCCACTCGCTCCATGCCAGCGAGCAGGCCGTCGGGGCGACCATGCCCGCGCTCGCGGCGCTGGTCAGCCAACGGTACGCCGAGCGGTACGAGGTCGACCCGGAGGTCTTCGACCTCATCTCGGTCGCGGCGCGCCGGGCGTCCGCGCGGAACCCACATGCCCAGTTCCAGACCCCGGTGACCGTCGCCGAGGTCCGGGCAAGCCGTCCGATCGCGTTACCCCTCCGCCTGCTCCACTGCGCGTCGATCGCCGACGGGGCCGTCGCGGTCGTGCTCGAGAAGGGGGGCGGGCCCGCCGGTGTCGTCGGGCTCGGGCAGGCGTTCGAGGCGATGGCGCTCGTCGACCGAGCGGACCTCTCCAGCTTCGCCGCGAGCCGCATCGCCGCGGAGCGGGCGTTCCGCTCCGCGGGGATCTCCCCCCGGGAGGTCGGTCTCGCCGAGCTGCACGATGCGTTCTCCCCGTTCCTGCTCATCGACCTCGAGGACATCGGCTTCGCCGAGGCGGGCACGGCCCCCCGATGGTTCCGGGACGGGGGCCCTCCGGCCGGGTCCCCGGTGCTCAACCCGTCCGGCGGGGTACTGGGCCGGGGGCATCCCGTCGGCGCCTCCGGGCTGGCGGAGATCGCCTCCCTGGCCGAGCAGCTTCGCGGGGAGGCCGGCGCGAGCGCGGTCGACCCCCGGCCCCGGGTGGGCCTCGCCCAGTCGATCGGCGGCCTCGCCTCCCACAACTTCGTCACCATTCTCGGAGGTCCGCCGGGATGAGCGCGCCCCAGTTGCTCGTCAGTCGCTGCCCCTCCTGCACCCTGCGGTATCTCCCGCGCGCCGGGCCGTGCCCCAAATGCGGGTCGATGGAGGCCCAGCCGCTCGCGATCCCCCCGCAGGGAACGGTCCTCGCCGCGACCGAGCTCGAGAGCCCGGCGGCGGGCTGGCCCCCCCCGCACCGGATCGCGCTGGTGGAGCTCGCGCAGGCCGTCCGTCTGCTGGCGCTCGTGGACGGATCCCTCCCCCCGCTCGGGACCGTGGTGACGGTACGTCGCGATGCGGATACCTACCGCGTGATGTCCCAGCCGACCGGTGGAACGCGGGGAGGGGGAGTCTCCGAAGGTCGGGGCGCCCGACCTCCCTTTGAACCCCCGAGGTGAAACCACCACTGGATTAGCAATCCAGCGCCTTGCCGGGCTGGGCCATCCCCGCGCGAGCGGGCCGAGGGAAGTTCGCTCCTTAAGGGTTCGCACGCCATTGTGGACGCACCCTTACATACTCGGTCGACGGCTGCCTCCCTCGCAGCCTCCATGTACCAGCCGTACCCGTCCGCTCCGCCGCGGCCGAGGAGGCCCCTCTGGCCGTGGGTCCTCATCGGCGGGATCTTTGTCGTGCTCCTGGTGGCCCTCCTGTACGTGCTGTATTGGGCCCCCGTACCCAGCCCGAACAGTCGTCCGTACTTCGGGTACTTCGGGGGCGGCCTGCTCCTCCTGTTCCTCCTCATCATGGTCGGTCTTTTCGCGCTCCGCATGGCCCTGTGGAGCTCGTACCGGGGCCGGTACTCCGGCTACCGGGGAGGCGCCGACCGTCCGATGCGCGACCCCGCGGTCATGGCCGCTCGCCAGCGGTACGCGCGCGGAGAGATCACGCGCGAGCAGTTCGACCAGATCATGACGGACCTCGGCCGACGTCCGCGCGGGCCGGGACCGTACCCTCCCTCCTAGCGTGCACCGACCGGACGGAGCGCTCGTACGGACCAATATTAAACCTCCCGCGGTCTCCGGCCCCCGCCGATGCGTTCGCCGTATCCGATCGACCCCGTGGGTCTGCTCACGCTGCGTGGGATCCGGACGTTCATCCGCGACTCGTCCGCGCGGGGCGGGGTCGCGTTTTTCGCGCTGCTGTACGGCTTGGGAGCCGCCTTCACGAGCGGGATGGTCCTGATCACCTCCATCCCGGGCGGATACACGTTCACCGTGTTCTGGAGCGGCGGGCCGGGGACCTTTTTCTGGAACTACCCGGGCTTCCTCTTGGTCGCTCCGTGGGGAGTGGTCTCTGCCCCGTTCTTCCCGACCCTGGCGATGGCGGTCGTCTCGGTCGGGGTGGGCCTCGGGATGACGGTCGCCTTCCTGTTGGCGGTGCGGCTCCTCCGCCACCGCCGCCGAGCGGCCGGCACGCCCGCGGCGACCGGCACGGTCGCGGGGCTCACTCCGGCGATGATCACGCTCGTGACCCTGGGCGCCTGCTGCTCGACCACCGCGGCGGCGTCGGCCGGTGTGGGCCTGGTGGCCCTGGCCACTGGCACGACGACCAACAACCTCCTCCTGAACAACTGGTTCCTGGGCGTCTTCCAGATCGTGGTGGTCTGGGTGGCGCTGCTCGCCCAAGAGCTCCTCCTCGTGGTCTACGCCGGGCTGTTCGCGAAGCGCGACGGGGAGACCCCGGCGCCCCCTCCGGTGGCCTGGGACCGTCGGTCGGTCGCGGCGCTAGCGCTCCGGGCCGCCCTGCTGGTCGGCGGCGTGCTCTGGTCGCTCTCGATGGTCGCCGAGTGGACGTCCATCTCCCCGTGGAGCGGGAGCCCGGGGCTCTGGTTTCAGTGGGTCGTGCAACACCAGCTGGTCGCCCTGCTGGCGGTCTGCGCCGCGCTGTTCCCGACCGGGACCGGGGAAGCCGTACTGGCGATCCCGCGGGCGGGCCGGTGGGCGCTGGGGGGCCTGCTGTTCGTCGCGGGCCTGACCCTGGTCTGGGCGCCCCCGCCGCTGCCGGCGTGGGGTCTGGATGGGTTGGCCAACCAGATACTCTTCACGGTGGGTGCTCCGAGCGGCTGGGGCACGGTTTCGCCGGGGGGACTCGGAGGCCTCGCCCTCGGGCTCCGTTGGGCGTTCGAGTACGCCCTGCTCGCGGCGTTCGCCCTCGGGGTGGCGCTGGTGCCCGACCGGGCGTTCGGCTCCCTCGGTGGGTATGGCCCGGGCCAACGAGCCCCCTCCTTCCCCGGGACGGTGGTCGGTCGCCCCGGAGCGGTCCCTCCCCCGGCCCCGATGGGCCCGGTGGAGGTCGACCCGGTCGCCCCCGCGCCCTCCTTTGCGCGGGGCCCATGAGCTCTCGGTTCGGCGGGGGGAAACCGTAGGATGTGGCAGTACCAGCTCGTGCTTGCCGTCCTCGCCACGCTCATGGCGGCCACGACCGCTGGCCTGATCCGGTGGGCGGCGACCGCCCGGACCACGCTGCGCGCGGGGACCGTCCTCTTCCTGCTCCTGATGATGGTCGCGATGGTCGCGGGGGCTCTCCTCTACTTCCTGCGTCCCGGGCCCGCGAGCCTCCTCGACGGCTTCTGGCTCGCGAGCGCGCTGATGTCGGCCAGCGTGCTGATCATCTTCGCCTCGTTCCTCCGCGAGGTCCGCCACCAGGAGGGCGGGGCGCCCCCCCCGCCGACCGGGCCGAGCCTCGCGTTCGTCGGCGCGGTCCTCCTCCTCGTACTTCTCAACGAGTTCCTCATGGGATGGACGTTCAGCCTCGCCGCGGGCTCGCTGTCTCCGTCCGTCTCCGGAGGGATCCCGGGGCTCTTCCCGGCAGTCGTCAGCTCGCCGTGGTTCCTGTTCACCATGTCCGGCGAGATGCTCCTCACGACCTACCTGCTCCGCGACCGGCTCCCCGCGCCGGTCGTGGTCGTGCTCGCGCTCCAGTCGGTCATCATGTTCCTCTCCCCGCCCGCCCTCGCGGCCGGCTGGTGGAACTCGCTCGCGATCTACGCGGGGAGCTCGCTGATGATCGGCCTGTTCGTCTACCTGATGGAGTTCATCTACCGTCACCGGCAGCTGACCGGGGCGTTCTCGACGTACCTCGTCCGCCTGCTCGCGATCTATGGCGCGATGATGATGGGCCTCTTCCTCTGGCTCACCTACGGCGCGGTGCTGCTGTTCGCGGCGTCGGTTGTCGTCGAGATGGTGATCTTCTTCGAGGCAGTCCTCCGCTCGGGGCCGTTCTCGGCGGGGCCGTCCGCTCCCTGGCAGCTCCGTCCGAACTGGGCGTTCGCGTTGCTCGCCGGGATCTTCGTCTCCGAGGTCTTCATGGGGGCGCTGCTCAACCTCCAGATCGACCCGACCGACTACGCCGGCGTCTACTTCACCCTCCCGCTCTCGGGGGTTCCGGTGGGCGTCGCGGCCTACAACGCGATCTACAACGGGTTCTGGTTCCTGGCGGGGACGACCGGCTCGACGTGGTTCCTCGCGATGATGGGCGTCGAGATGGGGGCGCTCGTCGCCTTCAAGTTCCGGGAGACCCCGCAGCTCGAGACCCGGATCCGGCTCGCGCTGATGATGGGCTGCTACGCCGGCTTCGCCGTCTTCTTCCCGAGCATCTACTACTCCGCGGCCTTCCCGAACGCGCCGCCCCAGGCGACCGTCCCGTTCCTCGGCTGGTCGATGGGGATCGGCACGGAGGCGTTGGCGGCCGGGGTCGTGGGGGTCGTGCTGATCACCTATGCCATCACGGGGGTGCTGTCGACCCTGTTCGGCCGACGGGTCATCTGCTCCGTGTTCTGCACCGCGCCGCTGATGTACCAAGGGACGGCGATCGACTCGATGAAGACGTTCAACCGTTCCTCGCCGCTCGCCCGCAAGTACCTGAGCAGCCGGTTCTCCGCCCTCTACTCGGTCACGACCGGCCTCGTCCTCGGGTCGCTCGCGGTCGCCTCCGCGGCCTCCGTGCTCGACTCGGCCGGGGTCTGGAACGTGACGGTCCTCGGGAGCGACCCCACCGTCTTCCTCTTCGCCCTCTACTTCGGCGTCCTCTGGTACGTGATGTTCGTGACGATCCCCTACTTCGGGAACTACAACTGCGTGACGATGGGCTGGTGCTACACTGGCACGATCGCCCAGGCGTTCCAGCGGGTCGGGTTCTTCAAGCTCAAGGTGCACGACCGCCAGGTCTGCCGGGACTGCACCACCCTCGACTGTGCCAAGGCCTGCCCCGTGGGTCTCGTGGATATGCCGGGGCACTTCCGCCAGACGGGGGAGTTCCGCAGCACGAAGTGCTGCGGGGTCGGGGACTGTGTCGGGGTCTGTCCCTACAACAACCTGTACATCGCCGACGTCCGCCACTGGGTCCGGGACCGACTGGGGCTGCCCAAGCGGCCGAGCCCCGTGAAGCACCTCCCGATGGTGCGGACCCCGAGCGCCGGGGGGGTCGGACCGGTCGGCGGCTCGGTCGTCGCGCCCCGGACCACCTACCCCGCGCAGCGCTGAGGGACCCCCGGCGGGCGCGGGCGGCCCTCCGAGGTTATGTAGCGGAGGGCAAGTGCCGGCGCGAGGCATCCGATGCGGGTCACCAAGGCCGGGGTCGTCGGGGCGGGGACGATGGGGGCGGCCATCGCCGAGGTGCTCGCCTACAACGGCATCGACGTCGTCCTGAAGGACGTCGACGCCCCGCTCGTCGAGAAGGGGCTGGCCCGGGTCCGCGGGATCGTCGCGGAGCTCGTCCGGTTCCACGAGGGCCGGGCCGACGCCGAGCTCGAAAGAATCCGTGGCGTGACCGGGGACCTCAGCGAGGAGCAGGTGGCGCGGGTCCGCACGAAGCTGGCCCCGAAGTTCCCGCGGGCGCGGGGCGACGAGGTCATCGCGCGCGTGCACGGCGCGACCGACTACTCGGCGTTCTCGGACGTCGACCTCGTGGTCGAGGCGGTCTTCGAGCGGGACGAGGTCAAGCGGCCCGTGCTCGAGGCGCTGGACCAGGTCCTCCCGGAGCATGCCGTCATCGGGACCAACACCTCGTCCCTCTCCGTCACGCGCCTCGCCCGCGGGCTGCGCTTGGTCCGACAGACGCTGGTGACGCACTTCTTCAACCCGCCCTACACCCTCCCGCTGGTCGAGGTCTCGGGGGGCGTCGAGACCCGGGAGGACGTCGTGACCGACACGGTCGAGTTCCTCCAGGGGCTGCGTAACCATCGATACCCCCTGGTCCCCATCCGGGTCCGGGAGTCGCCCGCCTACGTCGTGAACCGGCTCCTGATCCCGGTGCTGAACGAGGCGTGCTTCGCGCTCGACGAGAACCTGGCCACCTCCCGGGACATCGATGCCGCGATGAAGGCCGGCGCCGGGATGCCGATGGGCCCTTTCGAGCTCGCGGACATGATCGGGTTGGACGTCACCCTCGAGGTCGCGAACACGCTCCAGCGGGAGCTGGGCGACCCGAAGTATCGGCCGGCCCCGATGCTCAAGCGCCTGGTCGCCGCCGGCCACCTCGGCCGGAAGACCGGTCAGGGGTTCTACGAGTACACCTAGGGGGTAGGGTAGCCCCCGAGGCGCGCGGGGGGCCGAACTCGCCGGGGCACTCCCGGGCGGACGGCCTCCCGGGCGCCCGCGCGGGCGAGGGCGGACCCCGTGGCTGGGAGTCGGTCCGACCGGGCCCCCGGGGAAAGACCCGCGCCCTCCGAGGACACTGAACCGACACGTGGAAATAGGTCGGGGACGGCTTTTCCCCCGGTCCCCCAGTCGGGACCCTGAGCGAGAAGATGGGATACCAACCGAGTCCGGTCCCCGGAGCAGGTCAGCCCTACGCCGCGCCCTACGGCCAGCCGGCGGGTCCGTTGGTGAAACCGACCGCCGCCATGGTCCTCTCCTTGATCGGCGGGATCTTCATCCTCCTCTGGGGCGCCTTCCTCGCGGCGATCGGTGCGGCGGCGC
>JASHTC010000119.1 GCA_030040755.1 Thermoplasmata archaeon
GCTTCGAAGGCCGACAGGATAGTCCAGACTACCCCACAAGCCCGCGGTCCGTCCACGGGGAGGCGGCTATTTGGACGTTCCGCGGCCGAGGTCTCGCCGGAAGTACCGGGTGCCGGGGAGGGGGTTGGGACGGTACTGGGGAACCTCGACGAACCCGAGCGACTCGTACAGGCCGATCGCCTCGACCATCGTCGGGAGCGTGTCGAGCCACATGCGGGCGTACCCCGCGCCCCCGGCGAACCCGAGCGCCCGAGCGAGGAGGCGTCGCCCGAGCCCGTGGCCTCGCGCCCGGGGGCGAACGTAGAGGCGCTTCAACTCGCAGTCCCGCGAACCGTACGGTCGGACCCCCGCGCAGCCGACGAACTCCGGACCCTGCGCCGCGAGGAGCAGGGTGCCTCCGGGCGGAGCGTAGGCCCCGGGCAGCGAGCGCACCTCCTCGGGGAACCCCTCGAAGCCGAGGTCGACGCCGAGGCCGCCGGCGTACTCGAGGAACAGCGCGCGGACCCGGCCGACCTCCGCGGGCGAGCGCGCGGTGAGGACGCGCATCCGGGACGCGTCGGCGCCGGACGGCGTCACGGGGGAGGAGAAGGGCCCGGGGACGGGGGCGGCCGGAACTGGTCGAGCGTCGTCTGCGCGCCGGCGCCGGGGAACAGGGTCGCCAGCGAGTCCGCGAGGACCTGGATCCGCTGCCGGACGTACGGGGTGATCCCGTCGATCGCCCCCAGCCGCTGGGAGAGCGGGAGGTACTTGCGCACCGAGCCCTCGTAGACGGTCGCGAGGAGCTCCCCGTCGCATCGCCCGCCGCCCGGCCGGGCCGCCCCGCACCCTCCCGCGAGGGGCGGCCGCCGGTAGGAGGCACCGCACACCTTGCAGCGGAACTTCTGCGTCGCGTAGCTCTTCAGGTTCCCCATCAGGTCCGGCAGGAAGTGGGCATTGAGCACGAGCGTGACCGCTTCGGCCACGTCGACCGCACGGATCTGACTGGTCAGCACGACCGAGCGCTCGACCATATCGCTCATCGACCGGCCGTCCCGGTAGGCCGACCGGACCGGCCCGGCGGCGAGCCGGCTCGTGTCGTGCGTGAACCCGTAGCCGGCGAGCGAGCGGTCGGTCCCGAGGCGGTGGCCGACCGTGTCGATGAGCGCCTCGACCTCCTTGGGGGGCCTCCGCTCGGACGCGGCCCGGTAGAAGGCGAGCGGGTAGCGGAGCGCGACGTCGACGTTGTGCGCCTCCTTGTCGACCTCCGTCGCCTCGAGGCGGGTCGTCAGGACCAGCGGCTTGTCCATCAGCGCGCCGCGGCTCGACGGGAGGTACGAGCGGGAGAAGTTGAGCAGCGCGTCCAGGAGGAGCGTCACCGAGTCCTCGTCCCCGTCGCAGTTCCGCCGCTTCGCGGCGTGGAAGACGGGGTGGGCGAAGCAGGCCTCCGCGTCGGTGAAGCCGACGATGCGACCGGCGACCCCGCCCGAGGTGTGCGGGGCGAGCGCGACGACGATCGCCCCCACCAGGTCCTCGGGCGTCTGGGCGTGGTAGAACGGCTCGAGGGTGTAGAACCGCACCAGCTCATCGTCCACGAACTGGGCCAGCCGGGTGAGGTAGTCGCCGCAGCTCCGGGCGACGAGGATGTCCTGCGGCCGCAGCTCGAGGAGCTGCTCGTCGTCGACCAGCTCCGCGCCGGTCCAGTCGTGGGAGTACCCGAGGCGGCGGAGCGTCGCGACGGACGTGCCGACCTCGGCCGGCCGGAAGTGGGTGAGCGGCAGGTCGGTGAGGTCGAAGCGCGCCGTCCCGTCCTGGTAGACGGAGACCTGGTGGGAGGCCCGGAGGATCCCCTTCTCGATCGCCTCGGGGACCTTGCCCGGCGACGTCAGCCCCTTCACCCCCTTCACGACGGGGGCGTGGGTCAGTCGGAGGCGGGAGAGCGCCTCGCTCCAGATCCGCGCGACCGGCCAGGCCTCGGAGACCGTCCGCCCGTCCGGCTCGGTGTGCGTGCCGCAGGCGCACCGGGTCCAGACGCTCGTGCGGTGGCAGGCCGGGCAGACGCGGACGCCGAGGTCGACCTGGACCGTCTGCCGGAGGCTCTGGCGCGCCGCCTCGGGCACCGAGCGGGTCGGCCCGCCCGCGGGTCCCACCGGGAAGAGGGCGTGGACGTTCGGCTCCATCTGCCGCTGGTAGGCCTTCTCCGGTCGGCCGACCCGTCCGCCCACGCGGGAGGGTCCCCGGGCGCGGACCGGCACCCCCGCGAGCCGACTGACGTAGGCGAGCGGGTCGGCCCCGACCGGCGTCAGCGGGACGCGTCGGAGGAGCGGCCCGTCGGACGGCTCGAGGCCGAGGCCCCCGACGAGCGCGGCGCTCGCGTCGGGCTCGCCCCGCCACCGGTCGGGCCCCACCGGCCCCATGAGGAATCCGAGCCGCAACAGCACCGCGTGCCACGCCGGGTCCCCGGGGAGCTCGAGCGCCCCGTCGACCCACCGGCCGGTCTGCTCGACCCGTTCGGAGAGGGCCCGGATCTCGGCCGGGCTGAGGTCGTGCCAGAAGAGGAGCCAGCGGGGATGGAGGGGGACATGGAACTGGACCGCGGCCCGGACGGCCTGCTCGTACGTCGTCGGCGAGGCGGCCGCCCCGTCCGCGCCCGCCGCTTCGAGCTCGGCCGCGTGCCAGTCGAGCGAGTAGGCCCCGGGGACGAGCGCGTGATTGTTCTCGAGGAACTCGCCGTAGCTCACCAGGATCTCCCCGAGGTCGACGATGCTGCGGACGCGGGGCAGGAGCGCGGCGGCCCGGCTCGCTTCGTGGACGGCGGTGACGGTCCCGTCGTCCAGCTCGACGATCGGTCCCTCGACCGTGTCGCAGACCGCCATCGCGGTCGCCTTGCCCGGGTACTCGAGCTTGACCTGCGTACCGATCGCGACGAAGTGCTGGAGGACCACCATCGTGGCCGGGTTGACCGCGCAGGCCGCGAGACCGGTCGTGCGCGAGCGTCCGTAGAGGAGTCGGAATCCGCCGGGGTGACCGGGGTGGGCGAGGACCGGCCGCCCCCCGACCGAGTCCTGGAGGTACTTCGGGGTCCGGCTCTCCTCCTCGTCGTCCGTGTGGTGCCCGAGCGCCGAGAGGAACTCCCACCCGTCGAGGCCGAGCTTGTCGACGATCTTGCGGAGCTTGGCGGACTTCTGGCAGAGCCCCTCGGCGATGACGAGGCAGGCCCCGCCCCGGATCCCGTTCGTCGGGACCCGGGGCAGGTTGCGGAAGGCGCTGACCTCCGCGTCCCCCTCGGTCGACTCGCCCGAGATCGCCACCGGGACGTGGCCGACGACCAGCGCGATTTCCTCGGCCGTCGGGACGTACTGGAGGTGCTGGTGGTACTTGTAGAGGGGGATCTCCTCCTGGTACCGCTCGACCTCCTGACGGTCGGGATGGAACGCCGCGAGCCCGAGGTCCCTCCGGACGATGTCGGCGAGGAGGACGCTGAGCGCCTGGGTCGTCCCTCCCGCGGCCCGGATCGGGCCCGCGTAGTAGAGCTCGATGTACGGCCCGGTGGGTCCGTCCGGCAGGTGGACCTCGGCGAGTCCCTCGAGCGGCGCGACGAGGATCCCCTCGGTCAGGATGGC
>JASHTC010000120.1 GCA_030040755.1 Thermoplasmata archaeon
CCTGCGCGTGGAACTGGCGCAGCGGGGTCGCCGGACCGACACCGCTCGGGAGCGAGATGAGGCGCGGCCCGACCGTGCCGAGGATCACCGCGTGGTCGGCGATCCGCTCGAGGCTGCGGGCCACGGTCCAGGCGCCGAGGAGGCCCGGGTGGGGGCGCACCTCCCCGAGGCGCAGCGAGGCGATGCGCTGGATGTACCAGGCCTCCCGGTCGATCTCGTCGTCCCGGTGCTCCCAGTATCCGTCCTCCCCCGTAGGCAGGCCCTGCCAGGAGGTGACCGCCTCCCGGTGGAACTCGACCACGAGCCGTCCCATGCGGGCCAGGCGCTGGTCGAGTGAGACCGGGCTCTCGAAGGCCAGGTCCCGGAGCCGGAGGACGCCCCCCTCGTCCGAGACGATCTCGGGCTGGCGCGTGCGCCGGCAGAAGCTCCGGACGACCTCGTGGGTCCCCGACGAGGTCCCGGACCGCTCGCGGATGACGAACTCCCGGGTGCCGGCGAGGTAGGCGCCGAGCAGCCGGCGGAAGAGATGCTCGGGGAGGTCGCCGGGTCCGACATTCAGGGTGAACGTGGTTCCTTCGGCCGTCCGGGCCTCCGTCGGGGGCAGGTCCGGCTCGTCGCGGGGTCGGCTCGCTCGGGG
Organism: Thermoplasmata archaeon; assembly: GCA_030040755.1. Lineage (GTDB taxonomy): Archaea > Thermoplasmatota > Thermoplasmata > Lutacidiplasmatales > UBA184 > Lutacidiplasma. The sequence continues at coordinate 638 of JASHTC010000120.1, forward strand.
CCCGGTCGGCCCCGAGGTCGTGGCGGCGGGGCGCTCCCGCCGAGGGGTCTCGCTCTTCTTCATTAGAGAAGAAAGCCCCGGGTCGAAATATATAGTATTTCAATTTAGACTATATTTGCTATCATAGCTCCCCGGGTTCCCACGGGCGGCCACGGGCCCGCCTACGGAGCGGGGGCCGCGTCGGCCCGGATCCACGCCTCGAACGCGTCGAAGTTGAACTCCCGGCCGAGGTAGGCGCGGACGAGGTCGGCCGCCGGTCGCTGGCCGCCGGGGACCAGGATCTCCCGGGCGTAGCGCGCGGCGGTCTCCGGGTCGGTGAGGTTCCCCTTCTCGAGGAACGGTCGCAGGAGGTCCCGGGCGATCACGAGCGACCAGACGTAGGTGTAGTAGAAGGCGGAGTACCCCGTGAGGTGGCCCCAGGCGGCCTGGGGGTGGTAGTCGGGGTCGAGCGGCTCCGGGACGTACTGCCCGTAGACGTCACGGAAGAAGGACGTCGTCTCGATGCCCGTCGGGTCCCGGTCGTACAGCTCCAGCGAGATCGCGGCGAGCGCCACTTGGCGGAGCCACGTCTGCGCCCGCCCGAAGGCGCTCGAGGCCTTCATCTGGGCGAGGAGGTCCGCCGGCACCTTCTCGCCGGTGTCCGGGTCCCGCGCGAACCGGGAGAGCGTCGCCGGGTCGCGGGCCCACTCCTCGAAGAGCTGGGAGGGAGCCTCGATGAAATCCCACTCCATGAACCCGGCCCCGGTGTAGAGCCACGGGACGTGGCCGGAGAAGAGCGCGTGGAGGAGGTGACCGAACTCGTGGAAGAACGTGACGACATCCGAGTACTCCATCCGGGCCCGGGCGACCGGGGTATCGGGGTGGAGGAAGTTGCAGACCAGGGCCGGTTGGGGCAGTTGGACCCCCTCGATCCCGTCCCGGACGGTGAAGCAGGCGGCGTGGTTGTACTTCCCCTCCCGCGGGACGAGGTCGAGGAAGAAACGGCCGAGCGGCCGGTCGCCTTCGGTCACATCATAGGCTTCGACGCTCGGGTGGTAGATCTCCGGCCCCTCGATCCGGTGGAACCGGATCCCGAACAGCTCCTCGCAGAGGGCGAAGAGGCCGTCCCGGACCTGCGGGTAGGGCAGGTAGGCGCGCAGCCGCTTGCTGTCGAAGCCATACTCCTCGGTGAGGATCTTGTGGTCGTAGTATCCCCGCGCGAAGAAGGACCCGTCCCACAGCTCGACCCGCTCCGCGGCGGGGTCGTCCCTCCGCTTGCGTCGGAGGAGCCGCTCGACGTGCCGGGCCGCCGGCTCGCGGACCCGGTCCGCCACGCGGTGGAGGAAGACGCGCGCGGCCTCCGGTCGCTCGATCATCTTGTCCTCGAGGGCGAAGGCGGCGTACGTCGGGTACCCCAGCGACCGAGCGAGCTCGTTCCGCTCGCGCAGGAGCTGGTCGAGGACGGGCAGGTTGTCGGGATAGGCGCGGTTCATGAAGGCCCCCAGGAGCTGGCGGCGGACCTCCGCGTCGTCGGCGTAGGTCATCACCGGGTGGAAGTCCGGGTACTTCGTGGTGAGACGGACCTTCCCGCTGGCCTCGGGCGGATGGTTCGCGAGGAAGTCCGGCGGCAGCCCGCGGAGGACCTCCGGCCCGGCGAACTCGACCGACCGGTCCATCCGGGCGATGTTCTCGTTGTACTGGTTGCCGATCCGGTCGATGAGGTTGTTGAGCGCGACGAGGCGGGCGCGGCTCTCCGGGTCCTTCTCGGCCCCCGAGCGCCGCATCTCGCGCCGCATCCGCTCGACCATGAACCGCGTCGTCGCGTCGACCGTCTCCAGGTCGAGCGCGAGGAGGGCCCGGTAGACCCGGTCGTCGATCCGGAATGCGTTGAAGAACCGGTCGGCCGCCTCCGACGCCTCCCGCCCGGCGGTCCGGACCGCGGCGTCCGGGTGCACGGCGAAGAGGTAGCTCCCGTGGGCGCTCACGTCCCGGACCGACAGGAGGATCCGGTCGAGCGGCCGCAGGAAGGTCTCGACCGTGGGCGGCTCGGGCGAGCGGAAGAGGCCATCGAGCCGGTCGGTGGCCTCGCCGAGGATCTCGGCGACCGTCCGGCGGAGCTCTTCGGGAGAGGCGGTCCAGGGAAGGCGGCCCATCCCCGCGGAAGGTGATCCCTCGCTCATCGGCCGGAAGCGCTGTTCGGGGGAGCCCGGCCCCCTCTTAGAGGTGTCGCGGGCGCTCGCTCGCTACTGGATCGGTCCGAGCTCGAGGGTCCGGAAGGCGCCCACCGCCGCCACGAACATCACGAGGGCCAGGGCGGCGAGGATTCCGAGCCCCTCGAGGGCGCTCCCCCCGAGGGTGCCGGCGAAGGCGTCCCGGATCGTGTTTGCGGCGTAGGTCAACGGGTTTCCGTAGAAGATGACCGCGAGGACCTTCGGCGTGCTGGCACTGATCGGGTAGTAGACGGTCGACAGGAAGATGACGAACAGCTGGAGGAACGACTGGATGGAGAAGTAGGCGTTCGCGGAACGGAGCCGCGTCCCGAGGGTGATCAGGAGCCCGGCGAAGAAGATGCTGCCCAGCGCCACCGTCAGGAGGACGGTCCCGACGCCGAGGGGGGACAGGGCGGCGATGCCGATGAACGGAAGGCCGACCAGCATCATCACGCCGACCCCGACCAGGGAGAACAGGAGCGTCGTCAGCACCAGCCCCCCGAGGTACTCCGAGCGCAGGAAAGGCCCCGAGAAGATCTGCTCGGTCATCGCCCAGCGGCGGTCGAGCCAGAACAGGTTGCCGGAGATCACGCCCCCGGTGATCATCTGGAAGGCGACCATCCCCGGGACGAGGAAGGCCGTGTACGAGGTGCCGTTCGTCACGCTGCTCGAGATGATCGAGCTGAACATCGTACCGAGCACGACGATCGTGACGACCGGCTGCCCGAACCGGATCGTGATGCTGATGGGGTCCAGGTTCGAGGTGAAGTTGCGCACCACGAGCCGGAGCACCGGCGGCAGTCTCACGTGAGCTCCCCACCGGTCTGCCGAAGCGCTTCCCGCTCCGGGGAGTCGTCCCGGCTCGTTCGGGAGTCCTCCTCGGCCGCGTCCTCGCCGATCATGCCGAGGAACGCCCCCTCGAGCGTCGCCTCCTCGACCGACATCCGTTCGAATTCGAGCGAGTGGGCCTGGACCCACTGGCTGAGCCAGGGCAGGAGCTCCTCGGTGTGCTCGGCCCGCAGGGCGAGCCGGTTGGTCGCCTCGGCCGCCCCGGGCTCGGCATCGAGGAGGACCGCCCCCCGGCCGTGCAGCGCGCTCGCGAACTCGGCCCGGAGGGGAGGCGGCACGGGGGTCGTGAACACCATCGACACCTCGCGGTTCCCCCCGTAGCGCAGCTTCAGCGACTCCGCGGTGTCGAGCGCGAGGAGCCGGCCCAGGTGCAGGATGGCGATCCGGTCGCACAGGAGGTCGGCCTCGTGGAGGATGTGCGTCGTGAAGACGATGGAGAGTCCCTGCTTCGCCCGTTCCCGAAGGTACCGGAGGATCCGGCGACGCGAGATGGCGTCGAGCCCGACCGTCGGCTCGTCCAGGAAGAGGATCTCCATCTCGTGCATCAGCTCCCGAGCCACCTGGAAGCGGCGACGCTCGCCGCCGGAGAGGGCCCACGGCTTGCGCTTGCGCGCATGGTCGAGCTCGAACAGCTCGATCATCTCCTCGGCCCGGCTCTTCGCGACCTCCCGCGGCACGCCCCACAGGAACGCGTAGAGGGTGAGGTTCCGCTCGAGACTCACGAAGTCCAACGATTCGGACTGCAGGACGACCCCGAGGCGGGAGCGAAGCGCCCGGCCCCCGGTCCGGAGGTCATACCCGAGGATGGTCGCGGTCCCCTCGGTCGGCGGAAGGAGCGTCGTGAGGAGGCGAACGGTGGTCGTCTTCCCTGCGCCGTTGCGGCCGAGCAGCCCCAGGACCTCTCCCCGGTGCAGCCCGAGCGAGAGATGGCGGATGGCGAACCGCCCCGGGGCGTACGAGTAGCCGAGGTCGCGGGACTCGAGCACGAGGTCATTCGGCGGGGGCATATCCGGAGGTGGCCCAGCCCAGAGGGGTGACCGACTTGACCCTTACGTGCATCCGGCACCGGCGAGAGGTGGGCCGGGGCGGATTCGAACCGCCGATCTCCGCGTTGTAAGCGCGGCGTCCTCACCCCTAGACGACCGGCCCTGGTGCCGAGGAAGGACGCTCCTCGGAGATGGGTGTGTCGGTGCGAGCATGCTCCCGGTGGCGCACCCGGACCGCGACCCCCCGCGCCAGCTGGGTCATCAGCGGGCCGGGGAGCGCGGCCTCGCCCACGCCCGCGAGCGCCCCGTCCCGCAGGAGAACCACGGAGTCCCCCACGCGGACCTCCGGGTCGGCCGCCCGCACGCCGGGCACAAACAGGTCTCCGGTCAGCGGCAGCGCCGGGTCCACGGAGACCCAGAGCGGCGGGTCGGGTACGAGGCGTCGCGCCCCGGCGACCGTCAGCTGGAACAGTCCCCGCTCCTCCCGGAGGGTGGCCAGGTCGGTCCGTCCATCGGTGAGCCGCTGGAACCACGGCCGACCCGCGAGCCGGATCGGCCCGGAGAAGAGGCGGTCCGCGCCCGCCCGACCGATCTGGACGGCGAGCACCTCGCGCAGCTCCTCCCGGACGACCGCGAGGGGACCGCCTCCGACCGGACGCTCCGACGCCAGGGCCTCCTCGACGGCCGTGCGCAGGGCGGCGAGCGCTTCCCGGGAGGTGGTGCGCTCCCCCGCGAGCGTCCATCGCGCCGGGAGCCCGGGAGGCCACCCCTCCCGCAGGAACCGGTACTCCTCCGGGTCCAGATGGACGACGGCCGACCGGTACCCTCCCGAGGTGGCGAGGTGGCGGAGCCCCGCGACGACCGCGGCCCGCTCCCGCTCCTCCCACTCGCCCGTGACCGGAATGTCGTAATGGCGGGCCGGTGGGACGTCCTCGAGCTCCCGGGGGACGAGCCCGATCGGAGAGCTCACCGAGACGACATGGAGCCGTTCGAGCGGGGAGAGCCCGTCGAGCGCGCTCGCAAAGCGCCGATGGCTGCGCGAGAGGCGGTAGGGCTTGGTCCGTGAGCACGGGACCAGGAGCAGGACGGTCTTGGAGGGAGGGGGCGCGTAGCGCTCCGTCAGACGTCGGCGGAAGCGGACCATCTCCGGTCGTCGGTACGACTCGAGGAGGACGTACGGATGGGACGGCCCGCCGGTGACCGGCGTCCGCTCCTCCAGCCGCCCCGCCAGCTCCCGGTCCGCGTATCGGAGCATCTCGGCCAGGGCGGGCTCGGCCGCCAGTCGCGCCTCCACCAGCTCTCGGAGGCGGCCCGTCCGGGCGGCGGTCCGGGCCTCGGCGAGCGCTCGGCGGTAGGCCTCCAGGGTGTGGAGGTCGAGCGGACCCGGAGGCTCACTCACACAGGCGCGGCACGTACACCGCCCCTCCGAGCGGGCGACCGCGGCATCGACGGTGCCGAGGACCGGGTCGAGGTAGTCCCCCCGAGCGGCGGCCATCTGACCTTCGGTCGAGTCCAGGAGGTCGACCCCGAGGTAGACCAGCAGGGCGACGCGGTGGGGGAGCGCGAGCCGCGGTGCCCAGAGCACGGGGGCGGCCCCGAAAGTCATCCGGAGCTCGCGCAGCGCCTCGATGAACGGGAGTCCTTCGGACCAGAGGGTCCGGGCGTTGCTCCAGACGAGGAGCTCCGCCGTCCGCTCCCGACCGCTCTCCCGGGAGGCCGGGGGGAACGGGGGCCGAACCAGCCGCACCCCGGGACCCCCGGCGACCACTCCCCCCGGGGGTCCGAGGATCTCCGGGGCGGGGACCGGGAACTCGATGTCCAGGCTCGCGAAGCCGTCCGAGATGCGGAGATGCCGACGGGCGAGCGGCGCTCCGACGGACCGCAAGGAGAGTCCGGCGGTCTCCCCATCCTCCGTGCGGCTCTCCAACAGTCCCGGCACGGGCACGGAGACTCCGCCCACCGTCGCTCGCCCGAGGAGGGCGAGACCCTCGAGCCGTTCGACCGAGCGCATGCTTCGTCCCCCGCCCCGACCGCCCGTGCCGAACTATCCAGACGACCGGGACTTGGGAGGGCGACCGCGGGGCTTCGCGGGCTCCGTGGCGACGGAGAAGAACGAGTCCCACGTCGGGACCAGCGTCTCCCGACGGTCGGCGCCCGCCTCCGACCTCCCCCGCTTGCCGAACAGCGGGTCGTGCAGGTCCCGGACCGCCCGGAGGAACTCCCCCGGGTCCTCGCTCGCCTTCTCGAAGCCGTAGAGGATGAGCTGGCGGAGGAAGCTCGAACGGCCCCGCCAGCCGATCCGGCGGCGGACGGCCGGGTTCAGGTGGCGCTTGGCGAGCCGCCAGACCTCGTTCGTCGTCCGGTAGTCGCGGGCCGAGAGGCCGATCATCACCTGCGGCATAGGTCCCTCTGCCGGAGGGGGTCGCACAGATTAGCTCAGCGAGGAGGGCGGTGTCCGGGGACGGGGCGCCGTCTAGGGGAGCCCCAGCGGGGGGCCGAGCGGAACGAACAGGGTGACCACCACGCCGGCCAGGAAGAGCGCGGCCATCGCGAAGTGGAGCTGGAACGGGGACCGGGCGGCGGTCGGCTCCCGGGCCACGGCCCGGTCCGCCACGGCCGCCAGGGCGGCGATCGGGACGAGGGTCACTAAGTAGGCCGGCCGAAGGTGGATCCAGAGGCCGAAGAGGGCGAGCAGGGCGAGGGCGACCGCGTGGAGGACCGGGACCACCCGGACCGAGGCCGAGACGCCGATGCGAACCGGCAGCGACCGCAGTCCCAGCGCCCGGTCGCTCGCGACGTCCCCGAGGCTGTGGATCGTCTCGAACGCCGTCCCCCAGGCGAGCATCCCCGCGACCGCGGCGAGCACCGGGACCGGCAGGGTCCCGCGGACCGCGATGAACGCGGCGGCCGGAGTGATCGCCTGGACCAGCCCCAGGAACGGGGTCGTGAGGCTGGTGAATCGCTTGGTGTAGCTGTAGCCGAAGACGAGGACGAGGGCCACCGGGGCGAGAACGAACGCGAGCGGGTTCAGCAGGTAGGCCGCGACGACGAGGACGACCGCGCTCCCGGCCGCGATCGCCAGCGCCGAGGCCGGCGAGCGACGCCCGGCGGGGATCGCCCGCTGGGCGGTGCGCGGGTTCTGCGCGTCGAGGTCCCGGTCGGCCCAGCGATTGAAGCTGTGGCCGGCGTTGCGGGCCGCGACGAAGGCGACGACGACGAGGAACGCCGTCCAGAGGGACGGCAGGCCGCCCGCCGCCAGCAGGAGGAAGGCGACGGCGAACGCCAGGTTCAGGCCGAGGTTCTGGATCTCGAGGAATCGGCCGAGCTCCCGGAGCCATCCCGGCGCGGGGGGCGACGCCGTCACGGCGACGGTCGGGGGAGGAGCCGCGCGAGCACCGGGTCGGCGCGGATCGCCCGCTCCGCCGCCTCGACCGCTCGGGGGTCCGACCGGATCTCCTCGGGCCACGGGCGGGGGAACCCATCCTCCGCCCGCTTGCGGGTCGCGTCGATCCCGACCTTGCCGCCGAGGTTCGGCACCGCGTTCGAGATCGAGAGCTGGTCGACCGGCCCCCGGGCGAACTCGAGGTCGCGCTCGGGGTCGGCCTGGAGACCGACCCGGTACAGGACCTCCGAGAGGTCGTGGACGTCCACGTCCTCGTCGACCACGATGAGGTAGCGGACGAACATCATCTGGCCGAGCCCCCACAGGGCGTGCATGACCTTGCGGGGATGGTCGGGATACTGCTTGCGGAGCGAGACGATCCCGACGTTGATGAACAGCCCCTCGGCCGGGAGGTTCATGTCGACGAGCTCCGGCAGGACGAGGCGGACCACCGGCAGGAAGACCCGCTCGACGGCCTGGCCGAGCACGGAATCCTCGGTCGGCGGCTTGCCCGTCACCGTCCCGAGGTAGACCGGTCGCTCCCGGCGCGTGATGCGGGTCACGTGGAAGACGGGGAACGGTTCGGGGGCGGAGTAGTAGCCGGTATGGTCCCCGAACGGGCCCTCGACCTGGCGCTCGCTCGGGTCGACGTACCCCTCGAGCACGATCTCCGCCTGGGCCGGGACCTCGAGGTCGACCGAGCGGGCCGGAACGAGCTCGACCGGCTCGGAGCGCAGGAACCCGGCGAAGACGAAGTTGGAGATCCCCTCGGGCACGGGGGCGAGCCCGCTGAACAGCGTGGCGGGGTCGACGCCGAGCACGGCCGCCACCGGCATCTTCTCTCCCCGGGCGCACCACTTCCGGTAGTTGTTCGCGCCGACCCGGTGAACCTGGAAATGCATGCCCAGCGTATCGGGCCCGTACTGCTGGAGCCGATAGATCCCGGTGTGCGCCTCTCCGGTCTCCGGGTCCTGGGTGACCACCACGGGGAAGGTGACCGTGCGCCCGCCGTCGTGCGGCCAGCACTTCAGGATCGGGAGCCGGTTGAGGTCGACCGACGGCTCCTCGACCTCCTGGCAGGGCCCGGAGCGGACCCTCTTGGGGGCCAGCGAGCGCACGGTCTGGAGCAGGTCGATCGTCCCCCCGAGGTCCCGCATCGCTCCCGCGAGGCCGGCGGGCGGCCGGAGGTGGACCAGCTTCTCGACCCGCTGGGCGACCTGGTCGACGCCCTCGGCGCCCAGGGCGAACGCGACCCGACGCGGCGAGCCGAGGAGGTTCGTCACGACCGGCATCGAGGCCCCCGGAACGTTCTCGAACAGCAGCGCCGGTCCGTCGGCGCGCAGGGCTCGCTGGGTGACCTCCGTGATCTCGAGGTCCCGGGAGACCGGGCTCTTCACCCGAACGAGGTCCCCCCGACCTTCGAGCGCGGTAAGGAACTCGCCGAGCGAACGGAACGTCATGGAAGGCTCCGACAGCGCGCGCTTATTAAACTCCGGAGCAGGGCGACGCAGGTTCAGCACGGAACCCGCCGGACGGACCCCGATGCAATCCATCACGCTGGAATTTCGGACCGAGGACCTCGCCCTCCTCGGAGTGATCCCCGCCGGCCTCTTCTCCAAGTACGAAGAGGTCGAGCTGCTCGAAACGCTCCGCCTCGAGCAGGGATGGCGCCTCCAGCTGCTCCGGGTGCGCCGCAAGGGGCCGCTGAAGACCGCGCTCGAGCTGGAACGGGAGTCGCGGCGGATCCGCTCGCTGTACGGCCTGGAGAGCTTCGAGCTGGTCGAGCGGCGCCCGAGGACCCGGGACTACATCGTGCTCGTCCGCCAGCGGAACCCCGAACGCCTCCGCCAGCTGCTCTCGCTGGCCGGCGGGGAGGTCTCGCCGACCGCCCCGTTCCGTCTGAGCCCCGAGAAGGTGGTCGCCTCCTTCCGCGGGGACGAGCGCGCGATCCGCCGGGTCCTTCGGCGCCTCGACCGGGAGGAGTTCCCGTACCGCGTCCTCCGGACCTCGGGCCGACCGTACCCGGCCGAGGGAGAGGCGGTGCTCACCCCGCTCCAGTCGGAGCTGCTGACCCGGGCGTGGATGCTCGGCTACTACGCGGTCCCGCGGCGGATCACCCTGACCCGGATGGCCCGGCAGAGCGGACGGAGCCCCCCCGCCCTCGGGAAGATCCTCCGACGCGCCGAGGGACGGTTGGTCGTCCGTTGGCTCGCTGCCGAGGGAACGATTGCGGAGGGCGGCGCCGAGGCCGACCGGACCGGGC
>JASHTC010000121.1 GCA_030040755.1 Thermoplasmata archaeon
TCCTGAAGGGGGCACCGGCGGCGGGCATCCGGCGGTACGCGGAGGGGCTCCTCGAGCGAACCGGGCTCGCCGCCTACCGCCGCACGCTGGTCCGGGACCTCTCCGGGGGGCTCCGACGGCGGGTCCTGATCGCGGTCGCCCTCGCGGGCCCAGCGATGCGCCTCCTCCTGCTCGACGAGCCGACGACGGGCGTGGACCCGGAGGCCCGCCGGTCGGTCTGGCAGCTGATCGACAGCCTCCGCGCCCAGCGGATCGGAATCCTCCTGACCACTCACTACATCGAGGAGGCCGAGTACCTCGCGGACCGAGTCGCGATCGTCGATGGCGGACGGATCATCGCGGAGGGCACGGTCGACGAGATCCGCGGCCGCCTGTCCTATCGCGGGCGGGTGGAGGTTCGCGGGCTCGACCACCTCTCTCCCGAGGGGCGTCGGCGGGTCGATGAGCTCGAGCGCCGCTACCCGGTGGGATTCCGCGCCGGCAACGTGGAGCGGCTCCGGGTCCCCGACCCGTTCGCCCCCGAGATTCCCGGGGAGCTCGCCCACCTCGCCGAGGCGGGAGTGGTGGCCTCCGTCGGTCCCGTCTCGCTCGAGGACGCGTATCTCGCGCTGGTCGACGGGAAGCTGGCGGAGGCGACATGAGCCGGTTCGGGACGGCCGCGGCCCAACTAGCGACCTCCGTGCGGATGTCGTTCGTCGAGACGACCCGGGAGCTCGGGTTCGTCCTCGGCTTCACGATCGTCTTCCCCATCGGGATCCTGTTCTTCCTCAACCACCTGGTCGCGCCCTCGCTGCGTACGCAGGTCCTCGTGGGGACGGTCATGATGGAGACCGCGCTCCTCAACATCAACGTCCTCGCCCAGGCGATCGGGAGCGACAAGCAGACCCGGCTGTTCGACCTGTGGGTCTCCTTGCCGATCAGCCCGGTCGTCTACGCTCTGTCGATCGCGGTCGTCCTGCTCCCGTTCACGCTCCTCTCGGCCGCCGTCACTCTCGGGGTCGCGGTCGCGTTCTTCGGGGTCGCCGTCTCGCTCCCGACCCTCGCCGTGCTCGTCGCGGGCTTCGCGCTCGTCTGGGCATCGACCATGGGGATCGGGTACCTGATCGGGGTCTTCGGGGGGACCCCCCGGCAGATCAACTCGAACGCCCAGCTCGTCGGCGTCATCCTGACCTTCTTCGCTCCGGTCTTCTATCCGGTGTCGGTCCTTCCGGGGCCGCTCCAGGCGGTCGCCTACGCCTGGCCGCTCACCTGGGGGACCCAGTTCCTGGTCGGGATCCTGGACGGGGGGACCCCGACCACGCTCCTCTCGGCCGGCGTCCTCCTGGCCTACGTGATCGCCTGGCTCGTGATCATCGGGATCGGGCCCCGATGGCGACAGGCCTGAGAGGCGCTCCCGCGCCTTCCCCCCGGGCTTACCGCCGACCCCGGGGATTCTCGTCGTGGGAGAGCCGGTCGAGCCCTTCCACGAACCCACGCATCTTCCAGTACGTGTCGAGGAACTCCTGGCCCCGCGCCGTGATGTCGAAGGTCGGGCGGCCGTCGACCTCCTCGCTCTGGAGCAGGCCGAGGGCGAGGAGTCGGTCCATCACCAGGCGCAGTCGGTCGACGGGCATCCCCGCACCGTAGGAGACCCGGGTGATCCGCGCGCCCCCGTGGTACCGCTTTACCACCTCGAGCACCGTCGCGTAGAGGTCGGTCGCTTCCCGGCGTCGCGGGCCGGGGTCTCGTCCCCCGGCTCGCTCCGGAATCATCCCCGACCCCGTCACAGAGGGAACGGAGGGAGCGCGACGACCTGCTGCGACGACCGGACCTTGGCGCTCGGCGCGAGGCGGAGGCTCCGGGTGTAGACCACCTCGTCGACCTTCGCGCCGTCGCCGACGCTCACGTCGCCGGCCCAGACCTTCCGCGCGCTCGCGTCCCGGTCGAGCTCCACCGAGTCCGCGTAGACGTCCTCGACAGTGGCCCGACGGTTGAGGAGGACCCGGCCGCCCACCAGGGGACCGGCGGCGGTCGAGCGGTGCCCGAGCTCGATCTTGGCCGCCTTGAGCCCGGAGCGGGTAACGACGACGCCGCCCACTTCGGCGCTCCCATGCAGGACCGCGCGCTCGGCCTCGAATCGTCCGCCGACCTCGAGACTGTCGGCCTCGGTGGGCCCGCCGACCGACAGCCGCCCACCCACCTCGGCGGTCCCCGTCAGCAGGAGCGACCCACCGACCGAGAACCGTCCGCCGACCTCCAGGTCCTTGCCCTTGCCGTTGCCCCGGATCTCCCCGAAGCCTCCGATGTGCAGCGTCGTGAACGTGAGGTCTTGGCCGGCGGTCAGCACCCCCCCCACGTCGATGGAGCCGCCGGTGGCGGACTCGCGGAACTCCGCGAAGCCGCCGGCCTCGAAGGCGCCGAACGAGAGAGCTCCCGTAGAGAGGAACTTGCCTCCCACCTCGATCCGACGGCGGACCTCCCCCCCCTCGACCCGGATGAACCCGCCGACCTCCATCTCCTCGAGCGCGACCTCGCCCAGCTCGACCGACCCGCCGGCCTCCACGGAGGCAGCGGTCATCTTCCCGACGACTCGCAACCTCCCGCCCACCGCGACCCGGGAGGCGGTGAGGGTCGACTCCGCCTCGAGCCGCCCTCCGACCTCCAGTCGCCCGGTCACGGCGGGTCCGTGGAGACTGAGGCGCTGGTCGACATCGACGTCGCCGGCCCGGAAGCTCCCGTCGACCTCCAGCTCGCCGTCGTCGGCCTCCACCCGGTCCTCGACCTCGAGGTTGCCGCTGACGTGCACCCGGCCGTCCTCCGATTCGATCGCCCGGCAGCGGAGGTCGCCGACCACCTCGACGTTGCCGGAGAACTGGGCGACGCCGGCGACGCGGACCGCGCCCTCGGCCTCGATCGTCGAGTTCTTCTCCACCCGGAGGTTCCCGTCCACGATCCCGAGGCGCACGCGGCTTCCTCTCGGGACGTTCGTGTCGCTCATCGGGTGGAATACCGTCTCCCCCTTCTATACGGTTAGGTCACGAGCCGTGAGTATCGCCGCGGAGGTCGCCGGGCGGACCTTAAGCCTCGCCCGGCTCCGGGAGGCCGTGTCGGACTCCCTCGAGCAGGTCCGGCAGGCGGTGATCGCCTGCACCCGGTGCCCCCGGCTGGTCACCTATCGCTCCCAGGTGGCCCGGGAGAGGAAGAAGGAGTTCCGCGGACAGGAGTACTGGGGGAAGGGGGTCCCCGGCTTCGGCGACCCCCGCGCCCGCCTCGTGGTCGTCGGGCTCGCCCCCGCGGCCCACGGCTCGAACCGGACGGGGCGGGTCTTCACGGGGGACCGGTCCGCCGCCTTCCTGGTCCGCGCCTTCTACGAGGCGGGGTATGCCAACCAGCCGACCTCCCTCGCCCGGGGGGACGGCCTCCATTACGCGGACCTTTACGTCACCGCCGCGGTCCGGTGCGTTCCTCCCGGAAATCATCCGAACCCCGCCGAACGCGCCAACTGCCAGCCGTACCTCGAGCGGGAGCTCCGACTCCTCCCCGAGACCCGCGCGATTCTGGCGCTCGGCGGGTTCGCCTGGGACAGCGTCGTCCCGGTCGCGCGCGCCGTTTTCGGCGGACCGCCC
>JASHTC010000122.1 GCA_030040755.1 Thermoplasmata archaeon
TCGCCTACGCCCAGGACATCGCCCAGGTCGTGCTCGACCGGCCGGGGCCGTGGATGGTCTCGACGGTCTCGGTCACCCCCTCCCGCGTCGCTCCCCCCCGAGTTCCCCGACCGGAGCGGGCGGGTCGCCCCCGCGACGGTCTTCTGGCTCCGCCGGCTCCCTGATCCGGGAGCGTGCATGCCGGCCCAGTCTCACGGCGTCCGCCTCGTGGTCGTCCGGCACGGGCCGGCCGCCGAGCGGGACCCCGTGCGGTGGCCGGTCGACGACCAGCGACCGTTGACGGCGGAAGGGGCGGCCCAGACCCGCAAGGCGGCGAAGGGGCTCGTCCGGTACATGGGGAAGGTCGACCGGATCATCACGAGCGCCGCCGTCCGGTGCCGGGCGACCACCAACCTACTGCGCGCCGCCATGAAAGACCCCCCGGCCGTCGAGACCTGGAAGGAGCTCCTTCCCGGCCAGCTGGCCCCGCCCGTCTTCCGACGCCTCGCCCGCTCGACGCGGTCCGGTCAGCAGCTCGTGATCGTCGGCCACGAGCCGACCCTCACCGAGTTCATCGGCATCGCCCTGATCGGCGAAGGCACGCCATTCGTCCGGCTCGGCAAGGGGGCCGCGGTCTGCCTCGAGTTTCCGCGGGGCATCCGACCGGGCGCCGGCGTGCTCCTCTGGTTGGCTACCCGGAAGCAGCTGGCCCGGCGGGGGTAGACGGCGGCACGCGCCTCGGGAGCCGGGGCAGGCCCGCCCGCCGGTGTCCCGGCTGGTAGAGCGGTTCCACCAGCGCCCGGACCTCGGCGTCGACCTGGTCCGGGCGGCGGTTCGCGTCGACGAAATGGAACCCGTAATCGCGGCTCATCCACTCGAACTCGGCCGCGAGCTTCTCCTGGTAGAGGAAGAAGCTCTCGAACAGGTCGCGGGAGAGGGAGAGGTCCATCCCCGACTCCCAGTAGTCGAGGCTCCCGTACTTCCCGATCGCCCGGTGCAGGAGGATCTCGGGGCGGGCGTCGAGGAAGACGACCAGGTCCGGGATGAAGGCGAAGGCGTACAGGCGCCGGGCCCACTCGCGGGAGGCCCCCCGGACGATGGCACGGGCCATCAGGGTGTAGATGTACCGGTCGGCGAGCACCGTGCTCCCGGCCGACAGCGCGGGAACGATCTTGTTCTCCAGCTGGTCGCCGAAGTCCGCGGCGTACAGGAGCGCCATCGTCGTCGCGCCGAGGGTGTGCCCCTGCTTCGCCCGGTCGATCTCCTCGCTCACGAGCGTGGAGCGGCGCAGGCCGGTGTCGACGACCGCGTGGCCCTGGACCTCGAGCCACTCCTTCAAGAGCGCGACCTCGGTCGACCGTCCGGAGCCGTCGGCCCCCTCGACGACGATCAGCTTGCCGTTCAGCCGCCCAGGGGGCAGGCCCGGCAGCGTCGTGCCGTAGGTGTTAAGCGTCATGCATCAGCGTCTCCATCGTCGGGAAGCCGGCGAGGACCGGGCGGACGGTCTCCCGCAGCTCGGCCTGGATCTTCTCCACCGGACGCGTCGAATCGATCACCGTCATCCGGTCCTGGACCGCGATCCGGTCGTACTCCCGCTTCAGTCGGCCCTGGAACCGCTCGTAGCTGTCGTGGAGGTCGTCCGAGAGGCCCATGTCCATCCCCGCCTCGTAGTAGTTGATCTTGAGGCGGGAGGCGATCTTCCGCTGGAGGGTGACGCGGACCGGCACGCGGAAGTAGAAGGCGACGTCCGGAGGGGGGGCGAAGGAGTAGATCGTCCGGACCCACTCCGGGTCGCATCCCCGGGCGCTGTCGCGGACGAACGCGGTGAACGAGTAGCGGTCGCAGACGACCACGTACCCGGCGCGCAAGGGGGGCAGGATCCTCCGGTCGAAGCGGTCGGCGAAGTCGGTCGCGTGCAGGAGCGAGAACGTCGTCGGGGTCAGGAGCCCCTTCTTCTTGCCGCGCCGGATCGTGTTGGAGACGAGCTCGGAGGAGTTCCACTCGGTCTGGAAGACCCGGTACCCCTGCGCGGCGAGCCATTTCGCCAGCAGCGCCGCCTGGGTGGATTTCCCGCTCCCGTCGAGGCCCTCGAAGACGAACAGACGCCCCGGGTACCCGTGCTTCGGCGAGGGCACCTCATGGTTCACGGACCCGTACCTCCACGTCGAACGTGCGTTCGAGGATCCTCGCGGCCTTGTCCGCGAGCTTCGCGGGCAGGGGCTTACCGGACGGGGCAGAAAAGGCTAGGCCGACCCCGCGTCCCTCCCCGAGCGAGGAGAATCGGGGCCGGAACTCGGAGAGGAGCTCCGCGATCCCCACGAGCGCGCCGAGCTGCCGGGCGAGGTCGAGGTCGTCCGTGGTGAGGATCGGCTGGAACTCCTTCTTCCACTCGGAGGGCAGGGGCCCTCCCTCGTGGACGTAGGCGGCCATCGAGGCGAGCAGGATCTCGCGCTGGTTGAGGCCGAAGATCGGGTAGTTCTGGATGAGGTAGGCCGAGTGGTGCGCGTGGCGCCAGAGGTCGATGGCCGTCCCGGAGTCGTGCATCCCGCTCGCCACGCGGACGGCGAGCTCCTCGCTCGGGCCCCAGTGCTGCCGCTCGGCGAGCGCCTCGAACAGGCCGATCGCCGCCTCCGTCACCTCCCGCCCGTGCTCGAGGTCGAACCGGAACGACTCCGACGCCGCCGCGACCGAGCGCTCGGCGAGCTGCGCCGCGCGCGCGGGGAGCTTGGCCCCGACCGCCTCCAGCGCGATCCCCTCCCGGATGCCGGTACCGGAGACCGTGATGTGGTCGGCGTGGGTCACCCGGAGCAACTCCTTCAGCACGACGACCCCCGCGACCACGACGTCGGCCCGGTCGCTGCCGATCCCGGGCACCGCCCGCCGTTTGTCGGCCGGCATCTCCCCGAGCAGCTCCCCGAGGGCCTCCACGTCGTGGTCGAACAGCGGGTAGCCGTGGACCCGGCCGATCGGCCAGTCCCGGAACTCGATGGCCGCCCGGGCCAGCGACCGGACCGTGCCCCCCACCGCGTAGAGCCCGTGGGTCTCCGAACGGAACGCCTCGAAGGTCGACTGGAGCGTCTCGCGCACGTGGTCGCGCAGTTCCTCCCATTCGCGCCGCTTCGGGGGGTCGTGCTCGAGGAAACGCTGGCTGAGCCGGAGGACCCCGAGGGGGAGGCTCACCGAGTTCCGGAGCGCCCCCCGGTGGACCTCGATCAATTGGAGCGACCCGCCGCCGAGGTCGCAGACGATGTCGTCTTGCAGCTCCCAGGCGCTCGCGACCCCCAGGTAGCCATACCGGGCCTCCTCGACGCCCGAGATGGTGCGCAACAGGAGCCCGGTGCTCCGCTCGACCGCCCGCACGAATTCCGGGCCGTTCGGGGCGTCCCGCACCGCACTGGTCGCCACCGCCAGCGTCCGGGGAATCTCCAGCGACCGCACGATCCGGGCGAAGCGCCGCAGGCCCGCGACGCCGCGCTGGACGGCCTCCTCGGTGAGCCGGCCGTCCGGGCCCGCCCCCAGCCCGAGCCGGGGGACCTCCTTCGCCTCGTAGATCGCGCGCACGGTCCCGGCTTGGGAGGCCTCGAAGACCACGAACCGGGCGGTGTTGGACCCGACGTCGATCACGCCGATGTGGTGGGCCGCCCGGGGGAGCGTTCGGTCCTCTCCTCGGCGTAAATCGGCCGAGCGAGACCGCTCCACGCCGGTCCATGGAGGCCGCCGCTAATACGTGCTTGGTCGTATCCGTAACGGAAAGGATTTACCCCCCTCCTACCGTCCCCCCTCCCCCCGTAGGAAATCTATGAACCCCACCTCCTCCACGAGCCCCGAGGCCGTCGAACTCGGCCGCGCATTGGAAGCCCGCGTGGACCAGACCCTGCACGACCTCGACCGCGTGGTCGAGGGTCCCCGGCCCGCCGCGGAAGCGCTGCACCGGCTGCACCGGGACCTCCGTCAGCTCCGGGTCGGTCTCGGCGTCTGGACGCGGGCGAGCTCCAAGGGCCGCCAGGAGACGCTCCGGGACTACGACCGACGGCTGAAGCACCTCGCCCGTCTGGTCGGCGGCGTCCGGGACCGGGACGTCGCGCTGACTCTCCTATCCGATGCGCCCCGCGACCTTCCCTCGCGCGAGCGCCGGGCCCTGCGTCGGCTCCGGGTCCACCTGACCGACGATGCACGGATCGGTCGGGAGTTGATCCGCGCCTCGCTCCGGACCGAGCGGGACCTCGGACTGTTCGAGGGGATCCGGGAGGGCTTTCAGACCCTCCCTTCGGCGCGACGGGCGCTGGCGCTGGGCCGGTACCTGGAAGAGGTCCACCAGGAGGGCCGGGAGGCCGTCCGGCTCGCCCACCGGAAGGCCCGTCGCAAGCCGACCTCGCGCCGGCTCCACACCTTGCGGATCCGGGTCCGAAGCTGGCGGCATCTTTCGGACCTGGCGGCGGCGATCAACCCGAGCTACGGGCTCGCCGAGGCCCGACCCTTACGGTCGTTGCAGGCTCGGCTCGGTCGCCTCCACGACCTGGACGTGGTCGAGGACCTCACGGCGAAGTCTGCGCCCCCCACCTGGAACCGGGCGATCCGCAAGGAGCGCCGCCGTCAGCAGCTGAGGGTGGTACGAGCCTTACGGGCGAGCCACTGGCGGGAGATCGTCCCGGCCCTCTCCGTCCCGGCCTGAGGTCCTCCTCCGGGCTCCTTTTTGGGGCCGTGGAGACCTGCCCCCGCATGGGCGAACGCGACTCCTCCTCGGAGATGGAGCGGCTTCCGCCGATGGCCCATTACGCGGTCGGGTTCCTTCGGCGCCCTCCCGGACTCCCCCCACTCCCCCCGGAGGAAGCCGACCGCCTCCAGGAAGCGCATCTGGCCCATCTGCGCCACCTGGTCGAAGAGGGCGAGCTGATCGTCGTGGGTCCGTTCGGGGAGGACACCGAGCTCCGGGGGATGATGGTCTTCCGTGCGGGCTCACTCGAGCACGCCCGCGCCCTGATGGCGGGCGACCCCGCCGTCCGTTCCGGACGCCTCCTGCTCGAGCTCCGGACGTGGTTCGCTCCGGCCGCGCTGGCCGGGCTCGAGACCCCCGCCACCTCCCCGGGTCCGGGTCCCCTGACGTTCGAGAGCGACTAGACGGGAGGGCGTCCGCCCCCTCCGCGCGGGGGTCCCGAGGACCCGGAACTCCCCCTGCGGATGGATGGAAACACTTAACGGAGGTCGACTCGGTCTCTCGGGAGCGGAGCTCGATATGTCGCCTCGCGAGCCGGACCCCAAGTACCTCGAGCCGTTGCTCGGGGTCGTCTTCGACCTGGACGGGACCCTCGTGCTCTCCCACCACGATTTCGTCCGGATGCGGAAGACCCTCATCCGGACCGCGGAGAAGTACGGGGTCCTTCCCGGCCACCTCTCCGTCGAGGACCCGATCCACCGGACCGTCGAGAAGGCCCGGGAGGAGCTGCGGAACTCCGGAGCTCCCGACGGGAACGTCTTCCGCTTCGAGGCGGAGTACCACAAGGCGATCGACGCGATCGAGATGGAGGCGCTCCCGCGGACCGTCGCCCGGCCGGGCGCCGACCCCCTCCTGAAGGCGCTCACCGCCCGGGGGTTCCGGATCGGGCTGCTCACCCGCAGCTCCGAGCAGTTCGCCCGCGGCGCTCTCCTCCGTACCGGCCTTGGCCCCTACTTCTCCTACCTTCGTACCCGAAGCACGCCGGGGCCCGCCAAGCCGTCGCCCGACTCGCTCCTCACGCTGCTCCGGGAGATGGAGGTCCCTCGGGACCGGGCGGTGT
Organism: Thermoplasmata archaeon; assembly: GCA_030040755.1. Taxonomy (GTDB): domain Archaea; phylum Thermoplasmatota; class Thermoplasmata; order Lutacidiplasmatales; family UBA184; genus Lutacidiplasma. The sequence continues at coordinate 5,754 of JASHTC010000122.1, forward strand.
TCGTCGGAGACCATCTGATCGACGCGGAGTGCGCGACCGCGGCCCGGGTCCGCTTCTACGCCGTGCTTCCGGACCCGTCCGAAGCCGCCGGCTCGACGCAGAGCGAGGAGCGGTTCCTCGCGGGCGGGGCGGCGGCGGTCGCCAAGGACCTCACGCAGCTCGCCCGCCAGCTCGACGTCACCCCTCCCCCGGCCCTGACCCCCCAGTAGGGCTCCTTACAGGTACTCGGCGTAGGCGTGGATGACGGCGCGCTCGGCCGTGGCCCATGCCTCGGGAATCTGGTTCCAGCCGTTCCGCTGGTCCCCCACGCAGTAGAGCCCCGGGATGGGCTGGCTGGTGGCGTCCGAGAGGGCCCGACAGTCCTCGTCCGTCACGACGAAGCCGTCGGAATCGAAGCGGCACCCCAACGCGCGCGGAATCTCCTGGTGCAGCTCGTACCACCCCAGCGCGCTGAACCCCCTGTCGTAGCTGCGGTGGCTCCCGTCCGCGAACTGGACGCCGAAGCGCTTCTCCCGGATCTCGTCGAACCCCGTGACCGGCGTCTCCACCGCCGTGATGTGATGCTCGTCCAACGCCTTCCGAAGGCCCGCCGCCTCGTCCGGCAGCGTCCCTTCGAGCAGGGCGTGGCCGTGGGTGAGCATCTCCACCGACGCGGGGCGGAAGTGGAGGAGGTCGAGGGCGGTACGGACCGCGAAGGAGTCGTGGCCCAGCACGCCCACGCTCTTGCCCGGGAGGGTGTGGCCGTCACAGAGGATGCAGAACTCGACGAGCGCCTGATTCGCCCACGGGAAGATCGGCTTGATCTCCCCCCCGACCTCGAGCATCCGGTCGACGACCCCCATGGCGAGGATCACCACGCGACCCTCGGCGACCAGCGTCTGCGTGAGCCACTCGAACGGGACCCGGAACCCCCGCCCGGACGCCTCGACGCGCCGGGCCGTCGCCGGGGAGAAATGGCTCACCCACGCCTCCACCCGGCGCAGTGCCTCGGTCTGCTGGTCGAGCAGGACGTGGCCCGAGACCCCCTCCGGGAACCCGGGGATGTTGTCCATCACCGGCGCATAGTAGGAACGACCGAACTTCGGCCCGCGGTCGATCAGCGCGGCCGTGTGCCCGAGCAGCGCGGCCTTGAGCGCCGCCTGGAGCCCGGCGTGGCCGCCGCCCACGACGACGATGTCGTACGACTCCTTGAGGCGAGGAAACCCCGGCACGACCTACCCACTCCGCCCCAGGATTTGATGACCGTGGGACCCGAGGGAACGGGCGTCGTTCGCGGGCGTTCCGCGCCTTCTCGAGGGCTGGCTACGGAGTTCGATAGTCAGAATTATTTCTACATAGCCTATTTAATCAAACCTTATACGTCCGTAGGGTAGCCGGAGGAGGAGGCACTCCGCGTGGAAGGCCGCAAGCTCCAGCTCGCCGGCAAGTCGACCTACCTCGTCTCCCTCCCCAAGCGATGGGTGCTCCACACCGGCCTCCGCGCCGGCGACACGCTCTTCGTGGACACCGAGATCGACGGGTCGGTCTCCGTCCGCCCCCGTGCGGTCGAGAAACCCGCCGAGCGGCGCAAGGTGTTCGTCGAGAAGGGCGAGGACACCCGGGACCACCTGCTCCGCAAGCTGATCGGCGCCTACACCTCCGGCTTCGGCCTCATCGAGGTCCGCTTCCCTCCCGACCGCGCCCCCTTCGTGCGGAAGGTCGCGCGCGAGTACTGCCGGCTGGTCATCGGCCCCGAGGTGATCGAGGAGAACCGCAACGCCCTCGTCATCCAGGACCTCTCCGACCCGTCCGAACTGAGCGCGGAGAAGTGCCTGCGGCGGATGCACCTGACCGTCCGGGCGATGGTGGAGGATGCGATCACGGCGCTGCGCACGGCGAACGAGAGCCTCGCGAGCGACGTGACGCTGCGGAACCAGGACGTGGCGCGCCTCTACTGGATGGTCGCCAAGCAGAATCACCTCACGCACACCTCCCCGCGGGCGAACGGGGGAGGGACGAACGACCTCGCGACGTTCCACGCCTACCGCTTGATCGCGAAACTGATCGAGCGGATCGGCGACCATGCCCAGCGGATCGTCAGCACCTTCCCCGTGCTCACCTCGGGGAAGGGCCTCGACCCGAAGTTCGCGAAGGAGCTGGACGACGCTCGCGTCTCCGCGGTGGGGCTCCTCGACCAGGCGTTCACCGCCCTCTTCACCCGGGACATCGATGCGGCGAACGCGACGATCGACGGACGGGTCGCGCATCAGCAGCTGGTCGACGCGCTCTTCCACAAGATCGCGACCCGACGCGGGGAGGAGCTCCTCGCCCTCGGCACCGTGGTCGACAGTCTCGGGCGCACCGGCCACTACTGCGGGGAGATCGCCGAGCAGGCGATCGACCTGGCCGTCCTGCTCAACCCGGAATCCGCTTAGGGTCCCTGCTGCTTCTCCTCGGACCAGTCGGTGGGCGGCTTCGTGGCGCCGGTCATGGCGGCGACGCGTTCGGAGAGCGGTTTCGAGGGCGGGGCCACGGTGATCGCGGGCTTCGGCGGGGCGGTCGCGGCCGACGGAGGCTTCGGGGCGAGGACCTTCCGGGCCGCGTCCTGGGCGGCGGCCGCCCGGGCCGCGCGTTGGAGCAGGACGGCTTTCACCACGTCGGCGTCTACTCGGTAGGCCCGGTGGGCGACCCCGTATTCGACCGTGAGGTCCGCGAGCTCGAGCAGGCGGCGGGGGTTCCCTCCGCATCCGTCGTTCAGGGCGTGGACGGCCTCTTTGTCGAACGGGAAGATCGGGTCGAGGTCCTCCACCAGCCGCTTGACCAGCAGCTTCTTCGCGAGGAGGAGGCCGGCCTCCTGGTCGCTGAGCACCGGCAGGGTGAAGGTGCGGTTGATCCGAGAGGACATCGCCGGCTGGTTCACGGTGAGCCAGGCGATGTAGCTCGCATAGCACGAGAACATCACGAGGACCCCCGGCTTGATCGTGTCCGTGATCTCCTGGAGTACCTGGGCAAAGGAGAGGACCTCCCGATTCTCGATGAGGTTGCTGATGTCGTTCAGGAGGAGGAACGAGGGCGCGCAGTCGTTGAGCGCCTGGCCGAGGACCTTGCCCGCGGCTTTGGCGTCGTACTTCTCGTCCTTCACCTTGGTGAGACGGGTCATCCCGCCCACCCACTTCGGTTGCTTGAAGAGCCGCACCAGACCCTTCTGCTTGGCCGTCTTCAGGAACTCGGCGGCGACCCCCCGGAGGATCCAGGACGTCTTCGCCGGCACGTCGAAGTAGACGACGAACGCGTCGTGCTCCTTCGCCTCGGCCGCCGTGACCAGCAGCCGCTCGGTCTTCCCGGCCCCGAACGGGCCCACGACCGCCACGACGGCCCGGTTCTCCTTGTCGAAGACCTCATCCTTAATCGTCCGCAGGGTGTCGTCGATCTCCTGGTTCACGTGGAAGATCTGGGCATCCTCGAGACTCTCGCTCGCCAGGTCACGGAACGGGTTGCCGGTGAGACCGTATCGTTCGTACGACCCGCCCGGCACGCTCCCCCACCCCTTCGCTACAGTACCCGGTTTCGCAGGTCGACCGCGATACGTCTCCCGTCGAACTCATAATAGATGTTCCGGTCGACGAACCGACCGTCCATCCATTTCGGGATCCGCAGGAACCGCTGCACCCCGTCCGCGCTCTCCCGGGCGTGGAACTGGAGGAACCCGTCTGCTAGATGGGTCGCGACGGCCTCCGAGCGGGGGTCGAACATCCCCCGGTCGGTCGCGAGCAGGGCGGTCATCCCGCGGTTCCGGCACGCCGAGTGGAGCTGCCGGAGGGAGGTGGCGAGCTTGGGAGGGGGGACGTTCAGGGTGAGGAACGAGTAGGAATCGACCGTCAGGAGCCCTCCGTTCCCCTCGAACTCCTCGAAATCGTCGAGCTCGTCCCGCTCGTAGACCTTGACCCAGTCGTCGGAGGGCATCGCCTTGCCGCCCTCGGCCGTGAGCAGCGCCCGCACCTCCGACGGGTCCCGCGACGTGACGAAACTGACGGGCCAGCCAATCCGACCGGCGGTGAGGCTGAGGCGGCGGACGAAGAAGCTCTTCGCGGAGTCCGCCCCGCTCTCGACGATGACCATTTTCCCTTCCTGGATGTCCGGGATGATCGTATCGAGGCCGGGAACCTCGATGGGGATGTTCACATCGCCCCGAGGGGACCGAGCGGTTTAACAGGGCGATAGGGAGTCTACGAAGCCCTACAGAGGTACGGGCCAACTACGGCACCTACGTAGGGCAGGCCTAAGACGGAGGCACGGCCTTCGGGGGCCGGAATGCTTCGCCGAAGAGGCAACGACCGGGGCCTCGCCGAGATCGTCGGGACCCTGATGCTCGTGCTTATCGTCGTCTCGGCCGCGGTCGTGTTCGCGGCCTTCGTCCAGTCATACCAGGCCCAACTCCAGGCATCGGAAGCGGCAACTCATCTGCAGTCGCTGGAGTCCCTGCACGTCCTCTCCGTCTATGGGGCCACCACACCCGTAACCG
>JASHTC010000002.1 GCA_030040755.1 Thermoplasmata archaeon
CCGGCGGCCGGTCCGGCGCTCGCGCGGTCGGGTCTACGGGCGGGGGGCGGTGGACGCCAAAGGCCCCCTGGCCGCCGCCCTGCTCGCCGGGGTCGACTTCCCGGGCCCCGGCACGCTCGAGGTCGTCGCCTCGGTGGGCGAGGAGGCGGACAGCCGAGGGGCCCGCCACCTCCTCGGTCGGAAGGGGATCGACGCGGTGGTCGCCGGCGAGCCGAGCCGCTGGGACGGGGTGACGGTCGGGTACAAGGGGGACCTGCGGGCCGAGGCCACGTTCCGGGGACGTCGTACCCACTATTCCTCCCCCCACCCCACCACCGCCGACGTGGCGCTCGAGTGGGTGAACGCGGTCCGCGCCTGGGTGGTGGGGCGCCGCGCCGACTCGCCGTTCCGTTCCCTCTCGATGAAGGTCCTCCGGTACGACTCGACGGGGGAGGGGGACGAGGAGCGGATCCGGCTCACGCTCGACCTGCGCCTGCCGCCCGGGACGACGAGCGCGGCCGTCCTCAAGGAGCTCCCCCGCGAGCCCGGGCACCCGCGCCTCCTCCCCACCGTCCGCATCGAGCCGATCGAGACCGCTCGCACGAGCCCGGTCGTCCGCGCTCTGGAGGCTGGCATACGAGCCGCGGGAGGTCAGCCGACGCTCTGGCGTAAGGGGGGAACGTCCGATTGGAACCTGGTCGCTCCGGTCTGGAAGGTGCCGGGAGCCGCCTACGGACCGGGCGACCCCCACCTCGACCATACCGCCCGCGAGTCGGTGTCCCTGCGGGAGCTCGAGCGGTCGGTCCTCGTCCTCCGGACGGCCTTCCGCGAGCTCGCGCGGGCGCTCCCGGGACCGTAGAAGGGCCGCTCGGGGCGGTCCCGCGCTACCGCGGGCCCGTCACTCCTCGACGATCGGTCGCCGGTGGTGGATGAACTCCCCTCGGTCGAGCTCCTGCATCGCGGTCTGGAGCTCGGCCCGGGTGTTCATCACGATCGGACCGTACCAGGCGACCGGTTCGTGCAGCGGCCGCCCCGTGACCAGGATGAATCGGAACCCGTTCTCGCCCGCCCGGGCGCTCAGGCGCTCCCCGGCCCCGAACAGGGCGGTCTCGCCTGCCGGGACGACCCCGGAGTCGTGTCCACCGAACGTCCCCCCGCCGTCCAGGGCATGAACGAACGCCGTGTACCCCGGGGGAGTCGGGTGCTCGAACGTCCCGCCGGCGGGGACCTGGACGTCGAGGTAGGTGGGGTCCACCGGGATTCCCTGCACGGGCCCCTCCACGTTCCCATACTTTCCGGCGACCGCCAGGACCCGAGCGCCGTCATCCCGGGTGACGGAGGGGAAGTCCGCGGCGGAGAGGCCGCGGTAGGCCGGTACCGACATCTTCTCCCGAGACGGGAGGTTCACCCAGAGCTGGAGGCCGGCGAGCATCCCCTCGGTGCGCTGGGGCATCTCCTGGTGGATGATCCCGCTCCCCGAGTTCATCCACTGGACATCGCCCGGCCCGATGACCCCCTCGTTGCCGAGGGTGTCCCCGTGGGCGACCCGGCCGTCGAGCATGTAGGTGACCGTCTCGATCCCGCGGTGCGGGTGCCAGGGGAACCCCGCGACGTAGTCCGCCGGGTTGTTCGAACCGAATCGGTCGAGCAGGAGGAACGGGTCGAAGAGGGGCACCTCGGCGTTCGAGAACGAGCGTCTCAGGCGCACCCCGGCGCCCTCGAGGGTCGGGACGCCGGGAAAGCGGCGCAGGATCGAGCGGACCGGGTCGGTCATGGGGGCGCCTCGGACGCCTCCCCCAGGGAGGTTCGCCGTTTAAGCGACCCGGGAGGCCGGGGTGCCTCGCTGGTCCGCGGGTAACCCGCCCCCGGCTTTCGGGAGGGAGGCTAATACGCAGGCGTCCGGTCGCGCGCCCGTGGCGACGCAGCGCTGTCCCCGGTGTGGGGCGTTCGGTCCGGCCGGTACGGCCTTCTGTGCCTTCTGCGGCGCCCCGCTCCCCGGGACCGCGGGCGCCCCCCTCCCGCCGGGAGGACCGCCCCCGACCTTCGGGCCTCCGCCCCCGGGGACGGGCGGTGGGTACGCCGCCCCGGGGACGTGGGGAACTCCCGGGGGGGCCTCCCCCCAGTTCCCGGCCGCCGAGACGACAGCGCTGACCTACGTGATCTGGGCCGCGGTCCTCATCCTCGTGGCCGGCGCCCTGGACGTCGCCGCCGACCTCGCCCCTTCGTCCAGCAGCACGGGCCTCCACTTCGGCACGGCCTTCCTGGCGGTCTCGCTCGGGGCCGGGTTATTCGAGTTCGTCGTGGTCGCCCTGTTCTACCTCGGCTTCCGGAACCTCGCGCCCCAGGACCGTCGGTTCTCGACCCCCGCCAAGCTCGCCTTGCTGCTGCTCGTCGCGATCGCGGTCGTTCTCGCGGCGTTAATCCCCCTCCTCGCGGCCCTGAACACCCTCGAGACGTGCGTCAGCAGCGCCGGGACGAACTCGACGGCGGCCGCGGCCTGCATCTCGGGGGGCTCGCTGCTCGCGGTCCTGGGCGTCGTGCTCGTCGCGGGGATCGTGGCCCTGGTCGGCTACATCGGGCTCCTGATCGGCGTGTGGCGGTTGGGGAGCCGGTACCAGAGCCCCTACTTCAAGGCCGGGGCGATCCTGCTGATCTTCCCGATCCTGAACATCGTGGGCGGAGTCTTGATCCTGCTCGCGGCCCGGTCCGCCCGGGACGCGCGTCGGTCCGCGGCCCGCTTCTAGCGCCCGCTCCGGGGCTTCCCCGGACCCCGATGGGCGGCCTTCTTGGGCCGGGCGGCCGCTCGGCTCTCCGTGCTCCGGGTCCGGGTGCCGGGGAAGGCTAGGTTCCCGGTGTCCGCCGCTGACGGGAGGAACGTCGCGTCGCTCAGCAGGCGGACGCTCGCCTCGCCGCGGGTCGTGAGCCGGTAGGACTCGCTCTCGTGCCGGACGAGCCCGGTCTCGACGAGGCGGCGCATGTGGAAGGCCATCTTGGGGGAGTCGTCCAGCCCGGCCGCTTTCATCGCCTCGCCGAAGCTGGCGGGTCCCTCGGCCAGCCGTTGGAGGACCTTGCGACGGATGGGGTTGGCGAGCGCCTCCAGGGTCGCGTGGGTCTCCTCGGCGGCCACGGCGCCCCCGAGGGCCGCGGCGACCACCCCGGTCACGCGCCGCGGGTTGAACCCGACCCGCAGAGGGCCGTGCCCCGACAGGTCGGCCCGCAGGCGGTCGAGGACCGAGACGATGTCCTCGAGCCGGTGGTGCTCGAGGAGGCGCTCCACGTCCGAGAGGACGACCGCAGCGTTCGCGTGGTCCGCGAGGAACCCCTCGGTCGCGGAGAGGATCCCGGTGGGGTTGGCCGGGTCGAAGCGGCCGACATGCAGGTGGGGGGCCTCCTCGGGCTGATGCTCCCCGAGGTAGAGGACCTCGTACTTGCCGGAGGCCGCGAGCGCCTGGGCCTCCCGGATGGGGTCACGGTGGGTCTCCTGGGGGGAGGCGAACTCGTGCTCCTGGGCCGCGAGCCGGAGCGTCTCGCGGACCTGGTCGATGCGGAACGGCTTGCGCACGTAGTCGAACGCCCCGAGCTTCATCGCATCGAGCGCCGTCTCGACGCTCGCGTAGCCCGTCACGACCACCACGAGGGTCCGCGGCCAGCGCTCCCGGATCTCCCGCAGGAGGTCGAGGCCGCCCTGCCGGGGCATCTTGAGGTCGGTGAGCACGACGTCCACCTCCTCGTGCTCGAGGTACTCGATGGCCTTCTGGACGGAGGACGCCGGCCAGGCCGTGTGCTCGTCCTCGCGGAGGAGCTCCGTGAGTTCCTCCCGGAACACCGCGTCGTCATCGACCACCAGGATGCGCACGCGCGGGGTAGTTCCGGACGTGGGGTTAGCGTTTTCGCGAACGCCCAGGAGGTTCCCGAGGGAGCCTCCCGGGGAGGGGAAAGGGTTGGGACCGCGACGCTTCCGACCGCTTGCCCTACGGGGCCGCGCCGGCTCCCCCTCCGAGGTGCCCGGGAAGGGTCACACCGAAGTACCAGAAGGCCGCGATCCCTGCGAGGGCGATGAAGACGGGGAAGAGCAGGAACGCCGCCTGCAGTACCTTCGGCATCCGGTACTTCAGCTCGGTCAGCTCGTCCACCGGCGTCGCCGCGTTGCCCGCGCCCGCGACCGGTTGGACCGCCCGGACGCCCAGGCCCCGCACGCGCGGGGAGGAGGTCGTCGAGGCGAGCTTCCAGGGGTGGCGTCCCGCGTCCACCGCGCTCAGGTACCAGTCCACGATGATGGTCGCGGGGAACGCCAGTACCCCGGCCATCCCGAACCCGGCGTAGAGCAGGAGGGTGTCGAGCGGGTCCTTGGTGAAGGCGGGGTTGGCGGTGTAGCCCGTCCAGCCGTAGAAGATGACCACCGCGCCCGCGACGAAGGCGAACACGCCCACGTACTGGAGCCGGAGGGACATGTAGGCCGAGATGGCGTAGGCCATCAGGACGAGGCCGCACAGGAGCAGCGGGTCGAAGAAGAAGATGTTGTAGCCCGCCATCCCGTCCGAGGCCAGGAACGGCCAGGTCATCTCTCCCCAGAGGGATATCGCGAGGGTGATGATCCCGACGACCCCGACCGGGATCGCGGTGCTCTTCAACATCCGCTTGAGGGAGTCCGGCTGGTGCGAGCGAAGCGCCCACCAGACGCGCACCCCGGCGTAGGCCAGGACCGTGGCGACGAGGAGCAGGAGCACCTCGATCAGGGCCAGGTCATCGAAGAAGGTCGTGAACGCCATGGTCGACCACCCCGAAGGGTCAGGCCTCCTGGGACAGGGCGATCACCGTCGTTCGGCACTCTCGGTCTGCTTCTCCGGTCGTTTCGGTCGACATCGGGGCACCTTAGGCTCGCCACCCAGGCCGCAGTATTTGGATGGTCCATCAAGCCGAGTTGACTGCGCCGACGCCCGGCGGCCCGGCCCCGCGCGGGGTCGACCGGTCGGCGGAGTTGGCGGTCGACCGGCGCGGGAGGGCCGGCAGGGAGATGAGGAACCCGGCGCCGGCCCCGGGGACGTTGCGGGCGATGATCGAGCCGTGGTGGGACTGGACGACCCCGTGGCAGATCGCGAGCCCGAGGCCCGTCCCCTGGCCCTCGGGCTTGGTCGTGAAGAACGGCTCGAAGATGTGGGGGAGCGCTTCCGGCGGGATGCCGGGACCGCTGTCCACGATGTCGACCTCCGCGCGACCGCCGTGCCGGCGGACCGACAGGCGGATCGTGCCCTTTCCCTCCATCGCGTCGTAGGCGTTGTTGAGGATGTTCGTGAAGACCTGCATGAGCTGCCCCCGGTCGCCGGCGATCTCGACGGGGGCGCGCGGATAGACCTCGTCGATCTCCACGTCGGCGGACTGCTTGCCCTTGAGGAACGCGACCGAATCGCGGGCGACGCCGACGAGGTCGACG
>JASHTC010000123.1 GCA_030040755.1 Thermoplasmata archaeon
GGGACCCCCGGGACTCGCACCTCCTGGGGGCAGATTGCCGACGCGGCCCCGGATCTCGTGATCCTCTCTCCGTGCAGCTTCCCGGTCGAACGGACGCGCCACGAGCTTGACTCCCCCGCCGTCCGGCGGGCGTTCGCGGCGCTGGGGCATCCTTCGCTCGGCGTCTTCCTCGCCGACGAAGCCTACTTCAGCCGCCCGGGCCCGAGGCTGGCGGACGGGGTCGAGCTCGTGCGCGACCTGTTGGAGGGGAGCTCCCGGAGTTTCCCGATGCCCGTGGTGCCGTGGACCCGTGCGGAGGCGGGAACCTGATGCAGCCGCCACCGTACAGCCCGTACCAGGCGCGCTACTCGTACACGACCGGGGCACCGCTGCCGACCCGGATCACGACCTCCTCGACCGAGCTCCTGCAGCTGGCGGTCGCCTTCCTGGTGCTGACGGTCGACTTCACGCTCATCCTCGGGTACGGCTCGCTGCTCGACCGGAGCCTCGGCTATTCGGCCCTTACGGTCAGCGTCGTGGTCGTCTCCGCGCTCGCCGCCCTGACGGCGTTCGTCGCGCACGAGATGGCCCACAAGGTGGCCGCCCAGCGGATGGGCGCCTGGGCGGAGTTCCGTTATTCCCCGCTCATGCTGCTCGTCTCGCTCCTGATCGCCTTCGCGGTCGGGTTCCTCTTCGCGGCCCCCGGGGCGACCGTGGTGAGCGGGATGTCGGACCGCCGGCAGTGGGGCCGGACGAGCCTCGCGGGGCCGGTGTCGAACATCGGCTTCGGTGCCATCTTCTACGCCGCGGCGGTCGGCGCCTACTCGGTCGGCTCTGCGCTCTTCGCGCCGCTGCTCATCCTGGCCTACTTCAACGGCTGGTTCGGCACCTTCAACCTGATCCCGTTCGGCATCCTCGACGGGGCCAAGGTGTTCGCCTGGAGCAAGGGGACCTGGGCGGCGGCCTTCGCCGCCGCGGCCCTTCTCGCGCTCGTGACCATCGCCTCCCTGTACTACGGGACCCCGCTCCTGGCTCGGTAGCGCGATGCCGCGTCCGTCCGTCCGCGACCTCGGCGAGGGCCGAACGCTCCTCGATCTCGACTTCCGGGACACCGAGGGCCTCGTGGCCGCCTACCTTCTCCCGGAGCCGGAGGGGTGGGCGCTCGTGGAAACCGGCCCCACCACCTGCCATGGGGCCCTCCTCGCAGGGATTGCTGCGGCGGGAGTCGAACCGGCCGAGGTCCGCCACGTCTTCGTCACGCACATCCATCTCGACCACGCCGGCGGGGTCGGCGCGCTGGCGGACGCCCTGCCCCATGCGACGTTCCTCGCCCACGAACTCGGGGTGCCCCATCTCGTGGACCCCTCCCGGCTGGTGGCGAGCGCCCGGCGGGCGTGGGGGGCCGCCGCCGACCCGCTCTGGGGACCGATCGTACCCGTCCCGGCCGGGCGGATCGCGGCGCTGCGGGGCGGCGAGCGGTTCCCGCTGCGGAGCGGCTCGCTGGAGGTGATCGCGACGCCGGGCCATGCGCGGCACCATCTCTCGTTCTACGACGACCGGACCCGGGCGGTGCTCACCGGGGACAGCGCGGGGGTCCGGCTCGAACGATCCTCCCATCTCCGGCCAGCGGTACCTCCCCCCGACCTCGACCTCGAGCTCCTGTTCGCGAGCGTGGAGGAGATGCGACGACGAGACCCCCAGCAGGTGCTCTTTAGCCACTTCGGCCCCAGCCCGGACGGGGTCGCCGACCTCGATCGCTACCGGGCGGTCGTGGAGGAGTGGCGCGACGTCGCGCTCACGGCCGCCCGGGAACGGGCGGAGGTCGCCTACCTCACGGACCGTCTGCGCGAGCACGACGCCGCCGCGCTGACCCGGGAGGGCGTTCGTCCGGGGGAGCTCGACCGGGAGTCCTTGGTCTCGGGCTACGAGCTCGCCGCGGCCGGGTTCCTCCGGTACTTCGAGACCCACGGACTCATCCCTCGGGAGAGGCCCTGACGGAGCTCGACCGCGTAACCCGCCGCCACGCGTCGGCCACCCTCTTCTTGGCCCGGGCGGTCTACGCCTTCAACTGGTACAACATCGGCGCGGTACTCCCCCTGGTCGGGAGCGCACTCTCCGCGACGACCCCCGAGCTCGGGATCGTCCTGGGGGCGTTCCTGGCGGGCGCGGGGATTTTTCAGGTCCCGGCCGGTCTCGCCGCCCTTCGATGGGGAAACCGAGCGGTCTCCATCGGGGCGCTCGGACTGATGGGGGCGTTCGGTGTCGCCTCCGCCTTCGCCCCCAACTGGGTGGTCCTCGCGGGGCTCCGGTTCGGAGCCGGCGCCGGGGCGGCATTCTTTTTCGCTCCCGCGCTCGGGTTGGTCGCGTCCTACTATCCGACCGGCACGCGCGGACCCATCATCGGCCTGTACAACTCCGGCTTCAGCCTCGGCTCCGGGGTCGGGCTCTTCGCGGGCGCGCTGGTCGGCGCCGAGTTCGGCTGGGCGGCGGCGCTCGCGATCGGGGGAGTCGGGCTCCTCGTGGCCGGTGCGGTCTCCCCCTTCATCCTGCCCCGGACCGAGGCCGCGCCGACCGCCCGGGGGACCCGAGCGCTGTGGGCGGCCAGTCGGCCGGTACTGCGGTCTCGCCCGCTCTGGGCGTTGGCGGTCTCCTTCATCGGATTGTGGTCGGCATTCTACGTCGCCGCCCAGTACTTCGTTCAGTACGCCCATGCCATCCATCCCGGGTGGAGCGTCGCGGTCGCCGCCGGCCTTCCCACGCTGATGATCGCCTTTGAGATTCCCGCGGGACCCCTGGGAGGATGGCTCGCCGAACGGCCGGGCGACATGCGATGGATCCTGGTCGTCTTCGGCGCGCTCTCGGGGGTGGCCATCCTGTTGATCCCGTTCACCCCCCTCGTCGGTCTCGTGGTCCTGTTCGCCCTCCTCGGCGTGTTCGACGGGATCATCTGGGCTGTCCTGTATCTATTGCCGACGTATCTCCCCGAAAGCCAAGGGGAGGGGCTGTCGCTTGCCCTCGCCTTGCTGAACGCGATCAACATCTTCGGAGGCAGCGGCCTCGCCGTCGCCTTCGCTTACGTCGCTACCTACTCCAGCTACACCACCGCGTGGCTGTTCGCGGGGGTGCTGGCGGTCCTTCCGATGCCTCTGCTCCTCCTCGTGAGAGGGCACCGGGGGGTCTCGGGGGGGCCGGCCTCCCACCCCGGGCGGGCAGCGGCATCGTCTCCCTCCGGCGGCGACGCTCGGCCGGCGCGGAGCGGGCCGTAGAGCCGCCCTCCCCCCCTGAGGGACTCAGCGGTGGAAGTCGGAGTCCTCCACCAGCGTCACGAGGTTGGTCGGACGCCCCTCCACCGGAAACCCCGCGGTGAGCACCACGGGCCCGTCTCCCTCGATGTGGAGGGCGGCGACGATGGCGAGGGCGTGTCGTCGGAGGTCCGGGAGCCGGGCGTGGGTGACCGAGGGGTAGGCTCGGACCCCCCGGACCAGGGCGAGGTGACGCCGGGTCTCGGCGATCCGGGAGAACGCGACGACCGGGCATGCAGGCCGGAGGCTCGCGACCAGGCGGGCGGTGCGGCCGGAGTGGGTCGGGGCGACGATGGCCCGGGCGCCCACCGATTCCGCGAGGGCCACCGCCGCGGAGGCGACAGACTGGTCTCGGGAGGGCGGCTGGCCCGATTGGGCGGACCGGACCCGCTCCCGAGTGGATCGGGGCGAGAAGGTGAGCTCCGTCGTGGCCGCGATCCGGTCGAGCCACTGGACGGCTTCTACCGGGAAGTGGCCCACCGCGCTCTCCTCGCTCAGCATCACCGCGTCCGTGCCATCGAGGACCGCGTTGGCGACATCGGTCGCCTCGGCTCGGGTCGGTCGAGGGCTATCGACCATGCTCAACAGCATCTGGGTGGCCACGATGACGAACCGTCCCTGTGCGTTGGCCAGGTGGATGAGGCGCTTCTGCTCCACCGCGAGCCGCTCGAGCGGCACCTCGATGCCGAGGTCCCCCCGCGCCACCATGATTCCGTCCGAGTCATGCAGAATTCCCTCGATGGCGTCGAGCGCCTCGGCCCGCTCGATCTTGGCGATCAGTCCGACGCTTTCCCCTCCAGGGCGACGGTCGAGCCATCGCCTCGCGGCGACCAGGTCGACCGAATCGCGCACGAAGGAGAGGGCGAGGTAGTCGATCCCTCCCTCCAGGGCGATCTCGGCGGCCCGGCGGTCGGCGGGCGCGAACGCCGTGGCGCGCAAGCGGGCGCGGGGGAAGTAGACCCCCGCCTGCGAGCGCACGACCCCGCCACTGACGACGCGGGTCTCGAGGGCGGAGGCGCCGACCTCCGTGACCACCAGCTCCACGCTCCCGTCCCCCAGGAGGACCGGGTCGTCGCGACGCGCGAGCGATTTGAACGAGGGAACCTCCAACCCGACGCGTCGCTCGTCCCCCGGCGCCTCGTACGTGTCGAGCCTCCAGCGCTGGGCCGCCTTCAGCCGTACTTCACCCGAGGCGAGGGTCCGGATCCGCATCTTGGGTCCGGGAACGTCGGCGACGATCGCGACCTCCCGGCCCGCCTGGCGCGCCGCCTGGTGCATGAGCTCGAGGGTGGCCCGGTGGTCGTCGTCGCTCCCGTGAGAGAAGTTGAGTCGGAGGGCGTCCGCGCCCGCCCGGATCAGCTCCACGAGCCGGCCCGGGGGCGTCGTGGCGGGACCGACGGTAGCCAGGATCTTCGTTCGTCGCACGACGAACCCACCGCAGCCCCCGTAATATCCCAGCCGGGCAGCGTCAGGTCTATAGCATCAGGGCGCCCCTGCTCGCCGCAGCCCCGTGGTGTAGTGGCCAAGCATGCCGGCCTTTGGAGCCGGCGACAGCGGTTCGAATCCGCTCGGGGCTACATATCATCCGTCCGGGAGCTGCGGGTGAGGCTCTGAGAGGCCCGAGGATCTGGCAAGGGGGTCCTTAATCTAAACGGAGCAGTTTCCGGGTCGTGGCGTCGGTCCGCCGTCTCTCTGCCATCATGTTCACAGACATGGTGGGCTCGACCGCTGCGGCCCAGGCCAACGAGGCGGAAGCGCTCAAGCTCCGTGACGAGCAGGCGGGCTTGGTGCGCACCCTATTCCTTTCACACCACGGACGCGAAATCAAATCGATGGGCGACGGCTTCCTGGCCGAATTCGACAGCGCCCTCCATGCGGTCCAATGCGCGATCGACATCCAGCAGCATCTCCATGAACGAAATTTGCAATCGGGCGTGACGCCTATCCGACTTCGCATCGGAATTCACCTCGGGGACGTTGAGCAACGGGAATCCGACATTTTCGGGGACGCGGTCAACATCGCCTCGAGGATCGAGCCGCTTTCGTCTCCTGGGGGAGTCTGCATCTCGGGAGAGGTGTTCAGCCAGGTTCGAAACAAGATTCCGAACCAGCTCGAGAAGCTGCCGTCGACTTCGCTGAAAGGACTCGAGTTGCCGATGGACCTTTACCGGGTCGTCCTACCCTGGGAATTCCGAGAACCCTCCAAGGAGAGTTCGGCGCCGACCGGAATCGCAATCCTTCCCTTCACCAATATAAGCCCCGACCCGAAAGACGAGTATTTCGCCGACGGTCTCACGGAAGAGTTGATCACGGTACTCTCTCAGCTACATGACCTTCGCGTCATCTCGCGGACGTCAATCATGCTCTACAAGGCAAGCCCCAAGTCCGCGTCCCAAATCGGGACGGAGCTGGGCGTCCCGTCGATTCTTGAGGGGAGCGTTCGGAAGGCAGGGAATCGGCTAAGGGTCACCGCGCAGCTGATCGACGCCCACTCCGACCGACATCTCTGGGCCAAGACGTACGACCGTGACCTTGACGACATCTTCGCGATACAGTCGGAGCTCGCCCAGCAAGTGTCGGAAGCCCTGAAGATTGAGCTACGAGCTACCGAACGCGCTCGCCTTCAAGAGAGGCCCATAATTCGTACGGACTCCTACCTCGCTTACCTCAAGGGACGGAGCCTGATGCGCAGTTCCCTGAGTGGGGGCTCGGATTCGACAGCCGCAGCGGCGGCGGAGCAATTCGAGCTTGCCATCTCACTGGACGATCGCAATGCAGCTGCCTACTCCGGGCTGGCCGACGCCCACCGGTACCGAGTGTACGCAAGCGGGGGCGAGGTTCGCGCCGTGTCCGACCGAATTGGCCGACAAATGGCGGCGCGTGCGCTCGAACTCGACCCCAACCTGGCGGAAGCCCATGCGTCGCTGGGCCTGATCATTTGGGATGACTACGAGTGGGTCGCCGCGGAGAAGGAGTATCAGCTTGCTCTGTCCCTCAACCCGAGCTACTCCTTTGCGCATTGCATGTACGGGGTCCTTCTCCAAGATGAGGGTAGGGCGGAGGAGGCTCTTCGCCGACACGAATTGGCCGAATCCGCCGACCCTCTCTGGCTCGAGAATCTCGTGTTCTTGGCTCGACTTCTCGGATGGTTGGGCAGGCTGGACGAGGCGAACGCCAAGCTCCGGAAGATGGGCGAATTGGACCCCCAAGGTGCGTCGCATCTATTGACCCTCGCTTGGCATTATTGGTCCAATTCGGACGCGGTGTCATTCGGCGAGGTCGTCGATCGTGCGGCCGAAGCCCCGCACCACCCCCGGGAGGGCCCCGCCGCGCAGGCACTCAAATTTGCCCTGCTTGGAGAGACGGAACGCGCGAGGGCCATTCTCGAAAAAGAGGATGCGCTGCCAGAGTACATACCGGAGGAATCACTCCTTGCCATGGCCCACGCAGAAATCGGAGATCTCGACGGATGCTATCGCTGGTTGGACAGAGCGTACGCGAACCATGCCCTCACGCTCGCGCCGTTCCGGCTCGCTCCTCGCCTCGAGAACGTGCGGAACGACCCGAGATTCCGCGTCCTGTTGAAAAAGATGAACCTCGCATGACGCGGCTCACGCGGTGTCTCGGCTCCGTCCTCGGCCGGACGCATAAGGACCCGCGAGGCGGGAAGCGCCTTGACAGGGTCGCGCTTCGCCACGCCGCTTCGTCAAGCTCTGCTCGCGGCGTTGGGCGTGGTCGCGGTTTGGTGGGGGTCGGAGGCGATCCTACAGGGGGTCGTGTTCCACAGCGCGATGTGCTTGGGCGAGGGTTTGCCCTTCTTCTCTCGGTAGCGATACCCCTTTGGTCGCGAAACCGGTAGAGCCCCGCTCGGGGCTACATTCCGTGAATCTATGATATATCGAGGTACAACACAATCGCTATAGCTGGGTTGTGCGGTAACCACAGAGATGGCGAGCAAGACCGTGGCGCTCGACGCCGAGGCCTACGAGCTGTTGGTTCGGTCCAAACGAGCCGGAGAGACCTTCAGCGAGGTCGTCCGACGGAAACTCCGACCTCCGTCCCGAATCTCGGACCTGGCAGGTTCTCTCAAGGACCTCGCTCCCGAGGTTTGGCCCGAGATCACGCGAGAGCGCGAGGTCCACCGACGAAAGGACGCGCAGCGGCAGAATCGACGGAATCGGCCCAAGGGCGGTCGATGAGGGCGCTCGACGCGACCTACTGCTTCGACCTGCTCCGCGGCGATGCCGGCGCCCGGGACCGGGCCGTCGAGTGGGAGACCGAGCAAGAGCTTCTCGCGATTCCCACGCCCGCCCTGGCCGAGTTCCTCCGGTCCGGATATCGCCGGGGCGGCCGACTGCTCGAGCGGTCCCTTGCATTGACCCGTCGTCTCGAAGTACTCCCGCTCGACGGGGACACCGCCGAGGAGGCGGCGCGGCTGGGGGGTGACCTGGACCGACGCGGACTCGCGGTGGGCAATCTCGACCTCCTCATCGCCGCCATCGCCCGCAGGCACCGAGCGATCCTGGTCACCCGGGACCAGGATTTCCAAAGAATCCCGGGACTCCACCTCGAGACGTACTAGCCTTGCCGACTCCTGGCGAATGGGGCGAACGGCCCGGAGCGGGACATGCCTACTCGACGGCGGAAAGCTCCCCGACGCTTCCCTACACAGCGCTGGCCAACGTTCCCCCCTCGATGCACCATGCGGCGAGCCGGCCGAACGCGACGGTGTCGTGATGCCGGGCATCTTGGTCTCTCCTCTCGAGGACCATGCGCCCGGTGGGCTCGGGGTTGGTCCATCTGTTGCCTCCTATCGGTCAGGAATCCCTTTCGTGATACGATGGAAAGCGCCCCGCTCGGGGCTATCCGAACGGGGGCCGCCCGTTCGAACCGAAGTCCGCTTAGTCCCCCGGGCCAGGCCGGCCGCGCTGGGCCCGACGGCGATGACATGCCTGACTCTGCTCCTCCTCGCCCCCCCCGCCCTCCGGGGGAGGGAGGCGGGGCCAACCCCTCCCGGCCCCGGCCGACCGTCGCCCTGCTTCCGTCCGAATTATCTAGAGTGCGCCAGCGGCTTACCGCATCTACCGCAGAAATGCCTTCCCCCTGGGTTGTCCGAGCCACAGGAAGGGCAGACTCGCCTTGTCCAGGCCCGGCGGCCGACAATCATGGGGACCAGACCCACCCCGACGATCACCGTACCCGCGAAGGACAGCCCCGGGTTGTCTTGGCCGAGGGCTACAAAGGCCAGGGCGAGCCCAACCAGCGCGACCGCCGTTCCGCCCAGCAAGAGGGGAAGGGCCCAGGGTGGGCGGCCAGAGTCAGGAACTCCCACGGATTCCCCCATGGTCCTTCGAAGAGATAGAGGATGTCCCATTCTTCCGGACGCAGCCTGCTCGGGCGAGTGGCACCGCACGGACGCTTCGGGACGCCGGAGGGACAGGAAGGTTCCCCTTCCTAACCACCGTGGTCAGTGGGGGGACCCCCCGAGGCCTCACACGGGGCGGTGGCTGCGCCCCACGTTCGCGCGAGTGGGACCAGGGGGAACGTCGGCACCCCCTGGGCGGGCCTTCCAAATGACGACCCGTCTCGCGCGGTGGGCTCTAGCTCCGGCGGGCCCGCACCAGGAAGGAGGAACGCAGGGATAGCCCGGCGAGACGCAGGAGCGGGGCATAGGCAAGGGTCACCGCCGTCCCGACGCGGGGTGAGCCTGCGAAGGCTCCGTGATCGCCGCCCCCGCTCCGCACTCCCGCCATGTAGCCTAGGGCGAGGGGGACGACCGTCAGGTCGTTCTGATAGTATACCGCCTCCACCTGAGCGCCGAAACGCTCCAGGAGGCGAGTCATCGAGCCTGGGCTGAAGTGATACCGGTGGCGAGGGAGCTCGAGCATCGGCCAGGCGGGGCCAAAGAAGCGGCGCCCCGGCGAGTCGAAGTTGCACAACGCGACCGCGATCACTCCGCCGGGCTTGAGCGCACCCACCGACCGTGCGACGGCGACCTGGGGCCGCTCGCAGTGTTCGAGCGAGTGGTACATGGTCACGAGGTCGAGCCCCCCATCGGGGTAACGCGCGTCTTCGGCCGTCGCGGTCTCCACCCGGAACCCACGCCCTCGGGCCACGTCGGCGGCGGAGGGGGACGGCTCGATGCCCCGAACGTCCCACCCGAGCGCAGCGAGGTGGCCGAGGTACCGCCCCGCACCGCACCCGACATCGAGCGCCGACCCCGGGCTCGCCGCCAGCTCCTCGAGATCCGCGAACTCGGGGTCGCACCAGCGCCAATAGCCCAGGTTCCCGACTTTCCGTGCGACTCGTTCGGAGGCGCGGGAGGAGCGCCTCCGCACGACGGAGTCGACCGTCGTGTGGAAGGCATAATCGGAAGGGTACATCGAAGCTGGCTCGGGAGGTTCCGCGCAGTACTCGGTGCGACCGAGCCCACAGCTCGCGCACTCCACGACAGGAAACCTCCGCTCCGAGGTTCGATGGACCAGGTCCGGAGCCGCGAGGAGCGGACGCCATCGGTGCGCGCCGCAAGAGGGGCACTCGGGAGCGACCTGCTCGGTCGGTTCTCCTCGGTCGGTCTGCGCGTCGTTCAACCTTTCCTCAGGCGCTCCTCAGCAGGTAATGGGCCATCCGGAGGACGGGGTTCATGTCGACCAGGCGGGCGGACTCGGCGATCTTCGCCTCGACCTCTGCGGGATGGTTCTCGATCGGCTGCATCATCTCGGCGACGAGCCTCCAGGCCACGAGGTGATGGGCACTCTCGGTCCGTTGCCACTCGACAAAGTTCCGGTAGCCGTCGGGCGGGTGAGTGTGGTTCGTCTCGTGATACCGGACGTAGGCGAGCGTCTCGGGCAAGGTTTCGGTCGGCGCACCGGCCGCGAGGGGCGCGTATCGGAGGAACGCATCCCCTCCCCAGTCCAGCCGTCGGAAAAAGGGCCGGATCCGGGGATGGTCGAGGAGCCCGCGACGGACGGAGATCATCGTGGCATTCGCACTCGTGGGGGGCAGCACGCCGATGCGCTTCCCTTCGCGCATCTTGGCCCCGGAGTGAGCCAGATATTGGAGTTCGGGCCGTTCGCCGAATACCCGGCGGACGGTCGCGACCTTGTGGGGATGCCACCAATCGTCGTCATCGACGAGGCTCAGGATGTCGCCCGGCTCGGTGAGTTCGGCGGCCTTTCGATACTTGCTGCCGGTGGTACGCAGTTCGGGGACGGTCACCCAGTCGACCTTGGAGCTCAAGCGCGGCTCTTCCGGTTCCTCGTAATCGGCGATCACGAGGATCCGGTCGGCGTCCTCAGCCGACCGGATCGCTTCCTGAAGCCACGGCCAACGCTGGGGGTAGTGCGCCGGGATGACGGCGACGAGGGTCTCGCTCACCGGTACGTCCCCGCTTCGCGGGTTGAGGTCGACCACGGCCCGCCCCGATGGTACATCACGGTCTGGACACCCTAACGGTTGAGGAGCTACGGAGCCGCGGTGGCGACCGCCCGGTACTCTTGCCCCGAAGCCTGGGCTTACACCGTGACGGTGAACATCGCGACGGCACGGCGTCGGGGAACGACCACGGCTAAGGGACCAAGTCCGTTGGCTTAAGTCCCCGCCCCTGGGCGGGACCCGAAGCCTCTGGGGCGAGATGGGCAGGTTCTGGCGGGGGGGGCTCTGCCGAGTCAACCCGTTGGCAAGGGGAGGTTCTGTGCCCACCGGCCCCGGGTCTCGAAGGGCGCAGGACCCTCCGGCGCCGGGAGTCGTCTGCCGCGCAGGGGGAAGAACGACGCGCTCCTCCGAGGGGGAAGCAGATGGAGGCGTGCGACGGCCCCCCACGCGCATCGGAGGCGTCGCCTCTCGGCCGACCTCCCCGCTACGGCAGGTGGTTGAACTTCCGCAGGAGAGCGGGGAACCGTGGGTCCGATCGGATTCCGTCCAACAGCGGGTCGACCTTCAGGTCCTCGACCCCGAGCACCGTCTTCTGCTCGAACGCCCGGTCGAACCACTCGAAGGCGCGGTCGACGTCGCCGAGCGCCGCGTACGCTTCGGCGATCACTCCCGCGGGCGCGTGGCCCGTCCTCGCTTCCGTCGCCAACTTCTCCAGGATCTGCTCGGCCTCTTCCGTCCGGCCCGCGCGGGCGCAGGCGATGGCCAGGATCGCCCGGCGGCCGGGGGCGGTTTCGAACACGCCGGAGGCAGCCTTGCGCACATGCTCGAGCGCCGCTTCGTACCGCCCCAGGAGCAGCTCGCACTGCCCCTGGTAGATCTCCGACCGGAGGCCGAGCCGCTGCTCGACCGAGT
>JASHTC010000124.1 GCA_030040755.1 Thermoplasmata archaeon
CCGACGGTGCTTGATCGAGCACGGGCCCCACCCGTCGTCCTCTCCCCCATACCACATCGGGCAGTCGCGGCAGTGAAGGTCGACGGCCGCCCGGGCGCGGGACGGCGGGGGCGTCGGGGTCATCCGAGTCCCCCCGGTCGGGGCCGAAGCCACTCCCAAGCGCGCACCGTCCCGCGCATCAGCTCGGCGACGGTCACGGGCCCGACCCCCCCCGGAACCGGGGTGAGCGCGCTCGCCCACCCCTCCAGCGAGGCGGGGTCCGCATCCCCCGCCGTACGCGAGCCGCCGGGCCGGGACGGGTCCGGTACGGTGGAGACCCCCACGTCCACGACCGCGGCCCCCTCCGGTACGACCTGACGGGTCAGGAGCCCCGGCTGCCCTGCGCACGAGAAGATCGTACGGGCACCGGCGATCGCCCGACGGAGGTCGCGCGTCCGGGAGTGGGCGATCGTGACGGTGGCGTTGGGCCCGGGGGGCCGGGCCGCCAGCAGGAGCGCGAGGGGCAGCCCCACCGTCTCGGAGCGCCCGATCACGGCGACGGGCTCTCCCTCGTACGGCAGGTGGTAGTGCCGCGCGATGTCGAGCGCGGCCAGCGCCACCGCGGGCACATGGGTCGGGTGGGCGCCGAGGAGCCGCCCCAGGTTCGCGGCGCTGACCCCGTCGACGTCCTTCTCTGGGCGGAGGGTCGCGATCGCCGGGCCGAACTCGAAGGGGGCCGGCAGGGGGTGTTCGACCAGGACCGCGTGGACCGACGGGTCCCCGTCGAGGCGGCGCAGCCGTTCGACCAGGTCCGGCTGCCCCGCTCCGGGCGCCAACGCCTCGTCCTGGAATCGGATCCCCAGCGCCCCGGCCGCCTTCATCTGACGGCGACGGTAGAACTGGAACGGCGAATCTACGCCTCGGTGGACGCTCGCCAAGGTGGGGGGCGAGCCCGGGGTCGAGGCCGTTCGAAGAGCGGCCCGGGTGGCCTCGTCGAGCGCGGCGGCCACCGCAGCTCCCTCGAGGCGCTGGGTCACGGTCCCCACGCCCGTGCGAGTCGAACCGTGTAGATAACGGACGGCCTCCCGGAAGGGGACGGGGGTCCGGCGCACGGGTTCGGGCGGCGCCGGGGGGCGGCCGGAACGCGTGCCTTTGGAAAGGGGTTTATATGGACTCCCGTTTGTTTGACTGGCGCAACGGACTCGACCGTCGCGGTGAGTCGGGACGCCTACATGGCTGAGGGAGCGGAAACACCGTCCGACAATCCCACCGATTCGGCCCCGCCCTCACCGGAGCTGGATACTTGGGGCGCCAACCTGCCGTATCAGTCGACGGCCCAGGTCGAGGTGCCGCCACGCCTGTTGGAGCAGGTGATCGGTCAGGACGAGGCGGTCGAGGTCGCCCGCAAGGCGGCGACCCAGAAGCGCCACATGATCCTGATCGGCGAGCCCGGGACGGGCAAGTCGATGCTCGCCCGGGCCATGGTGGACTTCCTGCCGAAGGAGCCCCTGCAGGACATCCTCGCCTACCCGAACAACGAGGACCCGAACGAGCCGAAGATCCGGATCGTGCCCGCGGGCAAGGGCAAGGAGATCGTCGCGGCGCAGAAGCTCGAGGCGGCCCAGAAGAAGGAGACCCGCACGATCCTGTTCATCGTCATCGCGCTCGCCGTCATGGCCATCACGCTCTACATCGTGTTCACGACGGGCAACCTCACCGACCTCCTGCTCGGGCTCTTCATCGTGGTGATCCTCTACGTCTTCGTCCGCCTCTCCGGCGGACGTTCCGAATCCGGGGCGAACGTCGCGAAGCTCCTCGTGGGGCACACGCCGGACGAGAAGCCGCCGTTCATCGACGCGACGGGCGCCCACGCCGGCGCCCTCCTCGGGGACGTCAAGCACGACCCGTTCCAGTCCGGTGGCCTCGAGACCCCTCCGCACGAGCGGGTCGAGGTCGGGGCGATCCACAAAGCGAACGGCGGCGTGCTGTTCTTGGACGAGATCAACCTGCTCAAGATCGAGAGCCAGCATTCCCTTCTCACGGCGCTGCAGGAGCGCAAGTTCTCGATCGTCGGCCAGTCCGAGCGCTCCGCCGGGGCGATGGTGAAGACCGAGCCCGTACCCGCCGATTTCGTCCTGGTGGCAGCCGGGAACATCGACAGCGTCCAGTCGATGCATCCGGCGCTCCGCTCGCGCATCCGGGGCTACGGCTACGAGCTGTACGTCCAGACGACGATGCCCGATACGCCCGAGAACCGGCTCAAGATCGTCCGGTTCGTCGCCCAGGAGGTCGTGAAGGACAAGAAGATCCCCCACTTCGACCGGGCGGCCATCATCGAGGTCGTCCGGGAGGCCCAGCGTCGTTCGGGCCGGTCCGGCCAGTTGACGCTGCGGCTGCGTGAGCTCGGGGGCTTGGTCCGGGTCGCGGGCGACATCGCCCTCTCCGAGGGTCTCCCGATGGTCCACGCCGAGCAGGTCGTCAAAGCCAAGCGGGCGAGCCGCTCGCTCGAGCAGCAGATCGCGGACCGGTACATCGAGCGCCGCAAGGAGTACCGTATGTTCACGACCGAGGGCTCGGCGGTCGGCGTCGTCAACGGCTTGGCCGCCATCAACGCTCAGACCGGCATGTCCGAATTCTCGGGGATCGTCCTGCCGATCGTCGCCGAGGTGACCCCGGCGCAGACCCGCGCCGGCGGGGTCGTCGTGGCGACGGGCAAGCTCGGGGAGATCGCGAAAGAGGCGGTCCAGAACGTCAGCGCCCTGATCAAGAAGTACACCGGCGAGGACATCTCGAAGTACGACATCCACATCCAGTTCGTCGGGACCTCCGACGGCGTCGAGGGGGACAGCGCCTCCGTGTCGATCGCCACGGCGGTCATCAGCGCCCTCGAAGGGGTCGCGGTCGACCAGTCGGTGGCGATGACCGGTTCGCTCTCCGTCCGCGGGCAGGTCCTGCCGGTCGGCGGGGTCACGGCGAAGGTCGAGGCGGCCGCCGACTCCGGCCTCCGCCGCGTGCTCATCCCCGAGGCGAACATGGAGGACCTCGTGCTCGAGTCCCGATACCGGGGCAAGGTCGAGGTGATCCCGGTCCGCACCCTGCGGGACGTGCTGAAGTACGCCCTCGCCGGCACGGGAGCCAAGAAGGACTCTCTCTTGGAGCGCCTCGCGGCGATGGTGCTCGCGACCAGCCGCTCCGGCGATGACATTCCTCCCGCCTCCTCCGTGGCGGCCGCTCCATCTGGCCGACCGGCCGGTTCGTGAAGGGCTCGTTCCGGGTTCCCGTCCATCCGCCGCCCCCTCCGGGGCCGATCCCGTTCCCGGACGACACCGACGAGGACGACGAGGAGCGGTTCGTCAACCGTCCGTGCTACGAGTTCGACCGGAGGCTCGGGGCCTCGTTCAACGACCGGCACTGCCGCCACTGTCGTCATTACCTGACGTCGCGGTGCCCCCACATCGACGAGTTCCTCGAGGATGTCGAAGACCTCTCCCCCGAGTGAGCCGCCCCGCCCGCGGGGCCTCCTCGTGGGCCGGTTCCAGCCGTTCCACCTGGGGCACCTCGCGGTGGTGCGCGAGATCCTCGGCGAGCGTCCGGGGGTGCCGTTGATCCTCGGGATCGGGACCGCGGAAGAGTCGTTCACGTGGAGGAACCCGTTCACGGCCGGGGAGCGGTTCGAGATGATCGACCGGGCCCTGCACGAATCGGCGCTCGGCCCGACCTTGGTGGTGCCCCTCGGCGACATCCGGCGCCATGCCCAGTGGGTCGCCTACCTGAAGTCGATGCTGCCCCAGTTCGACCGGGTGTATACGAACAACCCGCTCACCCGGCTCCTGTTCGAGCGAGCCGGGTATCCGGTGGAAAGCCCTCGACTCGTGCAGCGGAGCCGGTTCGAGGGCGTCCACCTCCGCGCCTGCCTGGCCGCGGACCGCGGATGGCGTCCGCTCGTCCCGCCGGCGGTGGCCGAATACCTCGGCGAGATCGGGGCGCCGGCGCGCCTTGCGATGCTCCGGCCCCAACGCTCGGCTCCCTCGGAGGAGCACACGCCATGAGGGACGAGTCGCACGGAGTCCCTCCGCGCCGCCCCTACGAGCCGCTCCCGGAGTGGGCCGGGCCCGCCACGCGGCTCATTCACGGAGGCCGTCTACCCGACCTCAACGCGGGGGCGATCGCGGCCCCGATCTACCAGACCTCGACGTACCGGTACCCCGCTCCCTACTCCGAGGCCGCGAAGGGGGGTACCGTCCACCTGTACACCCGCATCTCGAACCCGACGCTCGACGGACCGACCGAGGTCCTGCGGCAGCTCGAAGGCGGCGAGGAGGCTCGGCTCTTCGGCTCGGGGATGGGCGCTACCAGCGCCGTGTTGCT
>JASHTC010000125.1 GCA_030040755.1 Thermoplasmata archaeon
AGATGTCCAGGCAGTTCGGCCGGGCCCCCGAGAGCTCGACGAACCGGTGGATGATGAGGTAGCTCGGGTCCGAGGCGATGACCTCGTCCCCCGGCGCGAGGAGGGCCCGCATGGTCATGTAGAGCGCCTCGGTCCCGCCCGAGGTGAGGAGCGGCGGGTAGTCCGGGAGCCCGAGGTCGTCCCGGATGAGGCGCATCAGCTCGGGGTCTCCCTTCGCTTCGGGGTACCCCTCGTACCGGTGCTCGCGGAGCGCCTGCTCCACCGCGGCCCGGATCGGCTCGGGGGGGACGAGGTGGTTGGTGTTCTGGCTCATCCACGCCACCTCCCGTCGGTGGTCGTGGGCGTAGCGGAAAGCGTCGAACGGGGGAGCGGACACCGGCCGATGAACGGGCGAGCCCGGGCTTAACGCCTTTGGTCCGCCGAGGGAGGGGCCTCCCCGAGGAAGGTCGTCACGATGCCGAACGACTGGGAGGGAGCCGCGACCCGCGGGAACCCCGCGGCGCGGATCACCTCGACGAACTCCTCCCGGGGAGGAAGGGACCGAAGGGACTCCGGAAGGTACCGGTAGGGGCCGGCGCTTGCGACCGCCGCGCCCATCCACGGCACGACCCGGTCGAAGTACGAGTGGAACAGCGCGCCGAACCTCGGCGACGGCGGTTCGGTGATCTCGAGCGTGAGCACGAGCCCACCGGGCCGCAGGACCCGTCGCGTCTCCCGGTAGGCGCGCGCCAGGTCGGTGAGGTTGCGCGCGACGAACGCGCTCGTCACGAGGTCGAACGACGCGTCGGCGAACGGGAGGCGGAGCGCGGTGGCCCGGGCGAGCGTGACCCGGCTCCCCTCGCGCGCTCGGCGGTTCCGTCCGAGAGCGTTCTGGAGCATCGGCCCGGTGAAGTCGGCGCCGACGACCCGAGCGTGGGGGTAGCGGCGAGCGACCTGTCGGGCGAGGTCCCCCGTGCCACATCCGATGTCGAGGACCCGACGGATCGGGCCCGGCGAGCGGAACCGGTCGAGCTGACCCAGCGCCCGGGGGCGCCAGAGGAAGTCGTTGCCGAGCGACGCCACGTGGTCGAACCAGTCGTACCGCTCGGCGATGTGCCCGAACATCCGGCGGATGTCCCGCTCGAACGTCGGCCGGGAGCGGTCCGGGTACGGCGACCCATCGGGAGCGGTTCGCGGGCCGTCGGGCGCGGCGCCGGTCATCGCGGGAACGACCCGGGGCGGGGGCTTAAGGGTGGGGGTGGGGGGCCGTCGCGAGCGCGCGCTCGACCTCGGCGATCCGCTCCCCGAGGTCCGGTCGCCGGACGACGGCCCAGCGCGCGCGGGCCTGCCCGACGAGCTCCCGGGCGGCCGGGTCGTCCCCTCGCTCGTGGGCGGCGTGGGCCATCCGGGCGAGCACCTCGACCTCCTCGGCGGTGATCCCGAGGCTCCGGGCCTGGGCGAGCGCCTCCGCGTACTGGAGGTCCGCCTCGGCGTACAGCTTCTCCGCGACCGCGAGCATCCCCCGGGTCATCGCCAGCTGCTGCAGGGCGAGGCGGTCCCCCATGGGCCCGAGCGCCTCGACGGCCCGGTCGAGGGCCCGGTGCGCCTCGGGGAGTCGGTGCCCTTCGGCATCGATCTGGGCGAGGTTGAGGTAGCAGTAGCCGATCCAGATCGGCGAGCGGGACAGTTCCGCCGATTCGATGGCCCGGGTGAGGTCGGCGCGGGCCGCCTCCGCGTTCCCGTTGGAGTACTGCATCGCGGCCCGGTTCATCAGCACCCGGGCGCGGGCGGCGTGGTCCTCCTGGGCCCCGAAGAGGTCGGCCGCCTCCCCGTACAGGTCGAGGGCAGAGGCGAGCAGGCCCGGTCCGCTGCCGATCATCGAGTTGGCCAGGTCGATGAGCGTGTGCCCGACCTCGGCCGGAGTCCCCTCGCGACGGGCGATGGCCAGCGCCTCGCGCTGGTGGGCCTCGGCCTCCGCCGGCCGTCCGAGCCGCCAGGAGACGGTCCCGAGGACCCGATGGGCGGCCATCAGGTCCCGGGCGCTCCCGACGATCACGAGGATCCCGACGGCCTCGGTCGCGAGGCCGGAGGCGCTGGCGTATTCGCTCATGTCGGTGTGGGTCTGGGCCCGGGCGAGCAGCGCCCGTCCGAGGGCGAGGGCATGCCCGGGGTGGTCCCGGGCCATCCGGACCGCCTCGGTGAGCACCTCGTCGGACCGTCGCAGCTTCCCCGTCTCGTCGAGCAGCCGGCCGAGGTCCGTGAGCAGTTGGAGCTCCACGTCGACCGTCCGCTGGGGGCGGCGCCGTTCGGACTCGAGGGCGCGGGAGAGGTGGGCGGCGGCGGTGTCGAAGTCGAACGCCCGGGCCGCGGCCTGGGCGGCCCGGCTGTTGTACTCGACGGCCTTCTCCTCCTCCCGCCCGAGGAAGAAGTGCCGCGCGAGCTCGGAGTCGCTCGCCCCGCGCGCTTCGAGCGCGCGACCGGCCTTCTGGTGGAGGATGCGGCGCCGGGTCTCGGTCAGCTCCGTGTAGACCTCCGTCCGCAGCGCTTCGCTGACGAACTCGTAGACCTCCCCGCCCCGCTCGCGCAGGAAGCCGTCGCGGACGAGCCGGTCCAGGCTCTCGGTGCCGTGCTCCTCGGTCGTCCCCGCGACCGCGAGGAGGTCCGCGAACGCGAACTCCTTCCCGAGGACGACCGCGTAGGAGAGGAGCCGACGGTCGGGGTCGCTCAGGGAGACGACGCGCCGGCGCAGTACCTCGGCGACGTCCCGCCCGTCCGAGGAGGTGTCGACCACCGGGCCCCCGTACCCCATCGTGGACCGCACGACCTGCTCGAGGAACAGCGGGTTCCCCTCGGTCTGGGCGTGCCAGCGCACCACGTCCGGTTCGGAGGCGGGCCGTCCGTGCTGGACCCACTGGACGAACTCCGCGACCTCGAGCGGGCCGAACGGCCGGAGCGTGACCGACCGCAGGCTCGCCACGTGCCGGATCTCCCCGAGCAGGGCCCGGGCCCGCTCCGCGCGCGCGGGGGGGTCGGCGACCGTCGCGACCAGCGCGAGCGGGACGTCCCGGAGGTTGGAGACGAGTCGGAGGACGACCTCCAGGGACGGGGCGTCCGCGAACTGGAGGTCATCCAGCGCGAGGAGCAGCGGGCGCCGCCGGGAGGCCTCGCGCAGGAACTCCGCGACGCGGAACGTGAGCTCCTGATGGCCCTGCCCCGCCGGCTCGCCCCCGGGCGGGCCGAGCCGCAGGATCAGCTCCTCGGTCGACGGAGCCCCGGCGGGAGGCCCCGCCTCCTTCGTCACCGGACGGGCCCCCTCCTCGCCCAGGAACGGTACCAGGTACATCGGGATCCCTCCGGGGGAGCCCGGGTCGGGCGCGACGGGCTCAGGGGTCTCCCCGCTCGGCTCGCCCCCCGACGCGAGCAGGTGCCGCACGAGCGTGAATGGAGGAGGGAGGTCCTCGGGAAGCGCCCGGGCCGATAGCACGTGGAACCGGAGGGAGGCGGCCCGGTCGATGGCCGTCTGCAGGAGGTGGCTCTTGCCGATGCCGGCCGCTCCTCCGATCAGCAGCCCCTGGCCCGAGCCCGCCTGGGCGCTCGCAAGGACCCGGGCCACTTCGGCGACGGCATCCTCCCGCCCGAAGACCGGGGAGCGCTCTGCCTCGCGCCCGACCGTGGCCCCCGCCATCGACTCAAAGAGCCGACCCCGACCTTATAAGGGTGGATGGTCCGACGTGACCGCTTCCCGCGTCGGGGCGGCCGCCGCCTCCCCCTGGCCGGCGGCGACCAGGGCCTGCCGGACCTGCTCGAAGCCGGGCAACAGGTTCGGGCGCAGCTTCGGGAGGCCGAGACGTTCCGCGGCCTCGAACGCCGCCCGGGCGCCCTCCCAGTCCCGCGTCTTCGTGCGGAGTCGGGCGAGGTGGAACTGCACTTCGGACTCGTCCGCCTCAAGCCCGTACATCCGGCACTGGTCGATCGCCGCATGGTAGGCTTTCTCGGCGTCTTCCCACTGCCCACGGCGCTCCGCGATCTCCCCACGGTTCAGGTCGACCTGCTCGAGGCCGAGGCGGTCGGAGAGGTGCTCGAAGGTGCGGGCGGCCTGCTCGACGTCGCGCGTCGCCTCGTCCAGCTGCCCGAGCGCGAGGCGCATCTCGACCCCGGAGAGGAGCGACCAGCCGGCCGAGCGACGGTCGTGGGCCTTCTCCGCCGCCTCCCGCGAGCGGCTCAGGTACTCGAGGCCGTCCTGCGGCCGGCTCTCCCCGACCGCGACCCCCAGGTTGTGGTAGGCCCGCGACAGCTCGACCCAGTCTCCGGTCTCGGAGAGGAGCTCGATGGCATGCTTGTACCACTCGATCGCGACCGGACGGCAGTCGGCGCCCGAGAGGGCGAACGAATTCCCGAGGTCGATCGAGAGCAGCCCCATGAGGTGGGGCGCCCGATTGCCCTCGAGGAGCTCCAGCGAGCACATGTTCTCCTCCAGCGCCTGGGTGTAGTCCCCCCGGGCGAACGCCACCCGCGCCATCAGGCGGTGGGTCTGGGCGACCCCGACCGGGTCGCCCGTCATCTCGAACAGGTGGCGCGCCTCGAGGGCGCCCCGCGTCGCGGCGTCGCCGTCGAGCGCCTCGCGGGCGATCTCCGCGCGGGCCAGCGTCACCCGGGCGGTCAGGTTCGGCTGGCTCGAGCCGACCCGTTCGAGCGCGCGATGGTAATAGGCATCGGCCGCCGGGAAGTTGCCGACGGTGAACACGAGGTCTCCGAGGCTCTGGAGCACCTCGGCCTGCTCGCGGCGATGGTCGCCCGGCAGGTGCTCCAGCTCGAGCAGCACGCGCTCGAGGTGGTGCACCGCCCGCTCCGGTTCGCCCGCGCGGCGGGCCTCCTCGGCCGCCTTCTGGTTGTAGGCGAGCGACTTTTCGCTGACCTTGCCGAGGAAGTAATGCCGCCCGAGCTCCGCCGCTTGCTCGGCGGGCGGGGCCGTGCCTAGCGCCTCCATCGCGAGCGCGATCTTGCGGTGCAGGACGCGCAGCCGGCTCTCGGTTAGGGAGCGGTAGACGCGGGCGCGGACCTCCTCCTCGGAGAAGCCGAACCGCTCGCCGCCGCGCCGTTCGCGCAGGATCCCCCGGTGGACGAGACGCTCGAGCTCCTCGGCCAGCTCCTCCTCGTTCGCCTCCATGGCCCGGACCAGAAGGGGGAAATCGAACTCGGAGCCGATCGCACTGGCGTAGGCCAGGATCCGATGCTCCTCGGCGGTCAGGCCCGGGGGGAGACGGGCTGCGGAGCTCGGGTCGACGGGGGCGGTCCCCGGTGCCTCCTCGACCATTCGTCGGCCGTCTAGGGGGGTTCCGCGGTTAAAGCCCTGCCCTTCGAGATGGGGGCGGCGACCGGCTCCCGGCGCGCGGGGCCGCCTCGCGCCCGTAAGGGTTATCTAACGGACCCCGGGTCGGCGCGAGGATGGCGCCCGAGGAGCCATTGCCGACGAGCCCGGATGCGTTCCAGGCGATGTCGCCGGCGAAGCGCGCCTCGTTCTGGGGGTTCGCGGGCCTGGTCGTGCTCGCCGTCGTCTTCTACGTCGGGTGGGGACTCTCCTACGGGGTATGGATCGACAACGGCGTCTACGCGGTGACGATCACGCTGCTGCTCTTCGGGCTCTCAGGGATGTGGCTGATGCTCCCGAACCCGCCGACGCCGGCCCCTCCGCCGCCCTGACGGTTCGGCGCCTCACAGCGGGCGGCCCGCGAGGGCCCAGCGGACCCCGTCCGTGCGACCGCAGACGATGCATGTCCCGGGAAGCGGAGCCTCGACCGGGGGCTTCCCCTCGGGAACCCCGAGCAGCCCGCCGTCGACCGCTTCCTCGATCCGGTGGCCGCACTCCTCCCGGCCGCACCAGCCAAGCTGACGCACCACCGCGGAGTCCCGGAGCTCGTCGAGCGAGGTGGCGAGCGCGAAGGCGCTGCGGAACTCGGCCAGGGCGCGCTCGGCCAGGGCGCGGTCGAACCCCGCCAGGGCGGCGACCACCTGTTCCTCGAGGCCGTCCATCGGGAGCGAGCTCTTGAGCCCCAGCCGGGTGACCGCGGTCACCGTGCGGGCGGCCGCCTCCCGCGCCCCGACCTCGAGGCGGAGCGGGACGCCGAGCAGTTCCCAGTGGTAGTACTTGGCGCCGGGGCGCTCCGGCCCGGCGTCGAGGTGGACCCGGAGGCCGTGGCGGGCGAGTCGCTCGGCGACCTCGCCCGCGGTCCGCTGGGGGAGGTCGCCCGCGGAGGAGGAGGGGACCGGGATCACGACGACCTCGAACGGCGCGACCGCCCGGGGGAACACGGCGCCCTTGCGGTCCCCATGGACGGCGAGGATGGCACCGAGCAGCCGTTCCGAGAGCCCGAAGGTCGTCTGCTGGACGAGGCGAGAGCTGCCGTCGACCGCCTCGTACCGGATCCCGTACGGGCCCGAGAAGTTCTCCCGGTAGTGATGGACGCTCCCGATCTGCAGGGTCCGTCCCCCGCCGAGCGGGATGTCGAGCGCGATCGAGTAGTAGGCCCCGGCGAACTTGTCCCAGTCGGGCCGGCGGACCGCGAGGAACGGCAGGGCGAACGCCTCGGCCATCCGAGCGAACGCGGCGAGGTTCGAGGCGACCCGCGCGGTCGCCGCGGCCTCGTCGACCTGGCACGTGTGCTCCTCGAAGAAGTGGATCTCGCGCACCCGGAGGAAGGGGCGGGTCGTCTTCGTCTCGTAGCGGAAGGTGTTGACGATCTGGTAGACGTTGAGCGGCAGGTCCTGGTGCGAGCGGACCCAGAGCGCGAAGACCGGATACATCGCGGTCTCGCTCGTCGGGCGGAGGACGAGGTTCACGTCGAGCGGGGAGCTCCCGCCCTTCGTGACCCAGTAGACCTCGGAATCGAACCCCTGGATGTGCTCCTTCTCCTTCGCGAACTCCGTCTCGGGGATGAGGGCGGGGAACTCCACCGCCTGCGAACCGGTCGCCTCGATCTCGCGGACCATCACGGAGTCGAGGTTGCGACGGGCCCGGAACCCGTACGGGGTCCAGACGTTCATCCCCTTCACCCCGTACCGCTTGTCGGAGAGCCCGGCTTCCTCGACGACGGCGAGGTACCAATCGATGAACTGCGTCCGCTTGTCCGGCAGCTCGGCCATGGGAGGGTGCGGTAGGGAAGGGCCCGGAGTATAACGGTATGCGCGGGGGGGCCGACGGGCCTGTCCGACGGACGGCAGACGCCGCCCGGCCGCGCGCCCGACCGCCTCCCTTCCGCCCATGCTGTTAAGCATCACGGCGAGCATGGCTACCGGGCCATGCGGCTGGTCGTCTGCGTCGACCGGGACGATGACCTGGGCCGCAAGGCCAGCGTCGCCGGCCCGGTGGTCGGTCGCGCGGAAGCCCTCGACGCGGCGACCCGCCTGGCGATCGCGGACCCCGAGGATTCCGACACCAACGCCGTCTTCGCCGCGGTCAGCCTCCTGGACGAGCTCCGGGGCGCCGGGGAGGACTGCGAGGTCTGCGTCCTCACGGGGTCCCCGAAGGTCGGGGTCCTCTCCGACCGGCGCGTCGCCGACCAGTTCGACCAGGTGCTCGAGCGGGTCCGGGCGACGTCGGCCTACCTCGTGAGCGACGGCGCGGAGGACGAGTACCTGTTCCCGATCCTCTCCTCCCGCGTCCGCATCGACGGGGTCCGGCGGGTCTACGTGCGCCAGAGCGCCTCGCTCGAGTCGACGTACTACACGCTCGTGCGGGCGCTCAAGGACCCGAAGCTCCGGGCGAAGACGGTCCTCCCGTTCGCCCTCGCGCTCCTCACGCTCGGGATCGCCGCGGCGGGCGGGGTGCTCCTCTGGGGGGTCATCGGGCTCGCCATCCTCCTCGGGATCTACCTGATCTTCTGGACGTTCGACATCGACGAGGCGATCATCGACTCGCTCCGCTCGGCCTCGACGGACATCCGGCAGGGCTCGGCGGCCTTCGGGTTCGGTCTCTTCTCGGTGGCGCTCGTCGGGGTCGGCTTCCTCGAGGGGTACAACGCCTACGCGGCCCAGCTCCCCAGTGCGCCCCTGATCCGGATCCTCTTCTTCATCGAGGCCGGGCTGATCTGGTGGATCACCGGCGCGCTCGTCTGGGAGCTCGGCCGAGCCGTGCGGCGCACGTTCGTCCGGGGCCGCTTCCCTCGCACCTTCGCGGTGGCGGCCGTCTCGATCCTGGGGATCGGGGTCCTCAGCTACGGGATCGTCAGCCTCGTCCGGTACCTCGAGTACGCGCTGCCGAGCACGTCCCTGCCGGGACTCGTCGCCCTGCTCGGGATCGGCCTCGGGATGATCCTCGGCGCGGGCGGCCTGCAGCAGTACTGGAAGTCGATCGCCCGCCGGGCGCCCGCGGACACGCTCGGCTGACCGGGCGGCTCAACCCGTCCGGCGACTGCCGAGCCGCCGCAGGTCCGAGAGCGGGACCTCCAGTCCCGCCTTCTCCCGGAGGGTCGCCTGGACCCCCTCGAGTCCGGGGGAGACCTCGGCGGCCTTGGCGGCGAGGGCTGCCAGGTCCTCCCAGTAGTTCCAGGGAAAGACGACCCACACCCACGACCCGCGGGGGATCTCCTCCGCGTAGTACGTCGGCACGAACGTCGAGTGGCCGATGTGCAGGAACGCCGCGCTCTCCACCGAGGCGGGGTCGGCGGCGCGCACCCGGTCGACCGCCAGCCGGAGGCTATCGCCGGTGTCGGTGATGTCGTCGAC
>JASHTC010000012.1 GCA_030040755.1 Thermoplasmata archaeon
GGAGGAGCTCACCCCGTTCCCGCTCGTCCTGGACGCGCTGCTGGGCACCGGCCAGGCCGGCCCGCTCCGCTCGCCGTACCACGAGGCGGTCGCGGCGATCACGGCGAGCGGAGCGCCGACCCTGTCGATCGACCTGCCGACGGGGACCCGCGACCCCGCCGGTCTCCGGCCCTCCTGGACGGTCACGCTCACCGGTCCCAAGGCGGAGATGGACCCGACGACCGCGGGCGAGCTCCATGTGGTCGACATCGGGATCCCCCCGGGGGCGTGGACCGAGACCGGGCCGGGCGAGTTCCTGCTCTTCCCGGCGGCGCGCGTCGAGGAAGCGGGCCGGCGGGCTCGCATCGCCATCATCGGAGGGGGGCCCTATGCGGGCGCCCCGGGCCTCGCCGCGCTCGCGGCGCTTCGGGCGGGGGCCGAGCGGGCGACCGTGCTCGCCCCCGGGGGGGCGGCCGAGCTCGTCCAGTCGTTCAGCCCCAACCTCGTCGTGCACCCGTTCGGCCGAGACCGGTTCACGCCGAACGACGTGGCGCCGTTGCTCCGATTCCTCGACCAGGCGCCGGCCCAGGCGGTCGTGCTCGGGATGGGCGCCGGCTCGGACCCCACCACCATCGAGGCGATGGGCCAGCTCGAGCGGGCGCTCGCCGGCCACGTCCCGCTCGTGGTGGACGCGGACGCGCTCCGCTCCCTCCCCTCCGCGCTCTCCCGCGAGCCCCCGGCGATGCCCGTCGTCGCCACGCCGAACTCGGGGGAGTTCATCCGGGACTTCGGCGGCTCCGCCGGCGCCTCCCCGGCGGAGCGTCGCCTCCACGCGACGGCCGAGGCCGCCCGTCTCGGTCTGACGCTGGTCGCCAAGGGCCACCCCGACCTGATCTCCGACGGCGCGGTGGCGATCGAGAACCACCACCACTCCCCCTACCAGACCGTCGGGGGCGTGGGGGACGTGCTCGGGGGCGTGCTGGGGACCTTGCTGGGGAGCGGCCTGAGCGGGCTGCACGCGGGCCGGCTCGCCACCTACTGGGTCGGGGCGGCCGGAGTACGGGCCGCGGGGGCCCGCGGTCCGGGCCTGGTCGCGACCGACGTGATCGACGAGCTCCCCGCGACCCTGGTCGTGGGGCTCTCCCGCGTACGCCACCCGGAGTGAGGGCTCAGGCGTAGCGGATCCGGCCCCGGATCTCCTTCGCCCGCTGGCGGACGTCCTTCGCACCGGCGGGGTTCCCCGCCCCGTACCCGGCGAGGAACGCGTGCAGCAGCGCCTCCGCCCTCGGGTGGAGCGCTTTCAGGTCCTCCTCCACGAGATGCAGGTCGATCCCGAGCTCCTCGACGCCGGGACTTCGGCTGCCCATCGAGAGGTCGAGGAACGCCGGCGAGCCGGTCGGTCCGTCCGGGAAGAGTACGTTCGAGCTCGTGAGGTCCCCGTGGGAGATGCCGCCGGCGTGGAGACGGCCGAGCGCGAGGCCGAAGGAGCGGGCGGCCGCCTCGAGGTCCTCGGGAGAGACCGTCGGGTCCTCGAGCAGCTGCTTCAGGGTAGGTCCGGGGATCTCCTCGAGAGTCAGTCGGTGGTGCACCAGGTCGACGTCGTAGACGATGGGGGTCCGGACGCCGAGCCGCCGCGCGTCGACCAGCAACCGGGTCTCCGTCCGGGTTCGCTCCCGCCGCAGCCGCTCGTCCAGCGCCTTCGGGCGGTAGCTCTTCGAGTCGCGTTCCTTCACGAGGGCCGGAAACCCCCACCAGTCCACCCGCCGCAGCTTCGCCTCGGCCCCCCGATGGGCCGAGGGGCCCTCGGGCGACTCGGGCGCCCCATCCCCTCTCACGGGCGCGCGACGCCGGCCGCCTATATCACCCCGACATCCCCGCGGAGAGGGGCCCCCGGTGCGGCTCCCTCGCCCCCGGGGCGGGCCCCCGTTCCGAGCGGGTTAAGAGGCCCGTCGCCCCTCGCGCGGCCGGGGAGGGTCCGATGGCACAGGGGTCGCTGGTCGGCCGGAAGAGCGAGGAGGACGGCGTTGAGGTCCTGGTCCTGAAGAATCCGCCCGTGAACGCGCTGAGCACCGCCCTGCTCCGCGAGCTGGACACCGCGGTCGCCGCGCTCGACGCGGACCCGAAGGTGCGGGCGGTCATCCTCACGGGAGACGGGCAGTACTTCAGCGCCGGGGCCGACCTCAAGGAGATGGCGACGATGGACCTCTCCACCGCGCCGGACGTGGTACGGAGGGGCCTCGCCCTCTTCGCTCGTCTCGCCGGGCTCCGACCCCCGGTCGTCGCCGCGATCAACGGGCTCGCCCTCGGGGGGGGCCTCGAGCTCGCGCTCGCGACCGACCTGCGCATCGCCGGGGAATCGGCGAAGCTGGGCGCCCCGGAGGTCAACTACGGCCTGTTGCCCGCCTACGGCGGCACCCAGCGACTGCCGCGCCTCATCGGGGTCGCGAAGGCGAAAGAGCTGATCTTCACCGGGGCGATCATCTCCGCGGCCGAGGCGCTCAAGGTCGGCCTCGTGAACAAGACCGTCCCCGCCGGTCAAGAGCTCCGCGCGGCGCGGGACATGGCCCACACGATCGCCCAGAAAGCGCCCAAGGCCGTCCAGGCCGCGAAGCGTGCCATCACCGAGGGACTCTCGATGCCGATCGCCCAGGGCATCGAGCGGGAGACGGACCTGTTCGCGCGCGAGGTCCTCCCGTCCGAGGACCTGCCAGAAGGGATCCTCGCGTTCGTCGAGCGCCGCCCGCCCAAGTTCCAGGGGAAGTAGCCATGGCGATCGAGTTCTCGCTGACGCCCGACCAGGAGGCGTTCCGCGACGCGACCCGCGCCTTCCTCCAGAAGGAGGTCGCGCCGGTCGTGGCGGAGATGGACGAGAAGGAGGAGTTTCCCGCCGCGTCCGTGAAGCGGATGCAGGAGGAGGGATACTTCGGGGTGCCGATCCCCGAGGAATGGGGCGGACTCGGCCTCGGCAAGGTCGGCTACTGCATCTTCCTCGAGGAGCTCGGAAAGATCGACGCCTCCCACGGTGTCATCGTGGGCGCGCACACGTCGCTCGGCACAAGCCCGCTGCTCTACTACGGGACCGAGGAGCAGAAACGCCGTTGGCTGATCCCGGCCGCCAAGGGCGAGAAGCTCCTCGCCTTCAGCCTGACCGAGCCCGGCTCCGGTAGCGACTCGGGCGCGGTCCACACCGTCGCCGAGCACCGGGGCGACGCGTGGGTCCTCACCGGCAACAAGATCTACGTGTCGAACGGGCGCGAGGCCTCCGCGGTGGTCGTGATGGCGGGCAACGACGTCAAGCTCGGCCCGAACGGCGGGGTGACCGCCTTCATCGTCGACACGAACCGCCCCGGGTTCTCCGTCGGGCGGTGCGAAAAGAAGATGGGGTTGCACGGCACGTCGACCGCCGAGCTGGTCCTCGACCATGTCGAGCTCGGACCCGAGCACGTGATCGGGGAGGTCGGCAAGGGCTTCCACGTCGCCATGACCGCCCTCGATGTCGGGCGCGTCTCGCTCGGGGCGGCGTCGCTCGGTGGGATCGAGGCGGCGACCACCGCGGCCCTCGACTTCTCGAAGAACCGCACCCAGTTCGGGTTGCCGATCAGCGAGTACCAGGCCATCCAGTTCAAGATCGCCGACATGGGGATGCGGGCGCAGGCCCTCCGCTACCTCGTCTATCACGCGGCGGCCCACCAGGACCAGCTCGGGACCGACCCGAAGGCGTGGACGCGCCTCCAGCGCGCGGAGAAGACGCGGGAGGCGGCGATCGTCAAGTGCCTCGCCTCCGAGTGGGCCAGCGAGGTCATCGACGAGGCGCTGCAGATCCACGGCGGGATCGGCTACATCCGGGGCACCCCGATCGAGCGCGCCTACCGGGACGCCCGCATCAGCGAGATCTTCGAGGGGACGAACGAGATCCAGCGGCTCGTGATCTCCCGCGACCTCATCGCGCGGGGGCTGTAGCGGCCGGGGCGGACGCGCTCATCGCGGCCACCGCTTCGTCGCGGAGAACGCGGCGGAGCACCTTCTGTACCCCGGTGCGGGGGAGCGAGTCCCGGAAGTCGACCGAGCGGGGCGCCTTGAAGTGCGCGATCCGCTCGCGGACGAACGCCTGGAGTTCCTCGGCGGTCACGGTCGCGCCGGGCTTGCACACGACGAACGCCTTGACGACCTCGCCGTGCTCGGCGTCCGGGATGCCGATGACCGCCGCGTCCGCGACGCCGGGATGCTGGAAGAGCACCTCCTCGACCTCCCGGGGGTAGACCTTCATCCCGCTGACGTTGATCATGTCCTTCTTCCGGTCGACGATGTAGGCGTAGCCGTCCGCGTCGAGCCGGGCGACGTCGCCGGTCCGGAACCACCCGTCCTGCAGGACCTGGCTCGTCTCCTCGGGCTGCTGGTAGTAGCCGAGCATGACCTGGGCGCCCCGGACCGCGAGCTCGCCGACCTCGCCGGTCGGCAGCACCCGCGTCCCGGTCTCGAGGTCGACCACCCGCTGGTCGGTGTCGGGGATCGGGACCCCGATCGACCCGGCCCGCCGCTCGCCGTCGACCGGGTTGCAGTGCGTCACCGGGGAGGTCTCGCTGAGACCGTACCCCTCGATCAGGTTGGCGCCGGTGAGGGCCTCGAACCGCTTCGCGACCTCCGCGGGGAGCGGCGCAGAGCCCGAAAGGCAGTACCGGATCGAGCGGATCTGGAAACGGGCGAGGTCCGGCTGCTGGATGAACGCGTTGTAGAGCGCGGGCACCCCCGGGAACTGCGTCGGGTGGTACTTCGAGATGAGCCGGAGCAGCTCCCGGATCTCCGGCCGGGTCTGGATGACGATCGTCGCGCCGTCGTAGAGGCCCATGAAGATCGCGACCGTGAGCCCGTAGATGTGGAAGAACGGGATCGCGGCCATGATGACCTCCTCGCCCGGCTTGCGGGAGGTGTTCCAGGCCGTGTCCTGGACGACGTTCGCCACCAGGTTCCGGTGCGTGAGCATCGCGCCCTTCGGCTTACCGGTCGTGCCTCCCGTGTACTGGAGCACGGCGACGGTCGTCGCCGGGTCCCCCTTCCAGAGCGGGATCGTCCCCCGGGCGCGGACCGCCTGGCGGTAGGAGCGGACGGACGGGTCCACCGGGAACTCGGTCGACATGTGCGAGCGCTTCAGCACCGAGTTCACGAAGAGGCGCTTCGGGAACGGATAGAACTCCCGCAATCGGGCGACAAAGACCGTCGGGACGGCGAGCTCGCCCCGGACCTTGGCGAGGTTCGGGTAGAGGATCTCGAGCGTGACCAGCGACTTCGGCTGGGAGTCCTTCAGGATCCGGGTGAGGTCCTGGCCGAGGTAGAGCGGACTCACCTGGACGACCGTCGCCCCGAGCCGGAACACGGCGAACAGGGCGATGGGGTAGAGCGGACAGTTCGGGAGGTAGACCGCGACCCGGTCGCCGGGCCCGACCCCTTCTCTCGCCAGGGCGGCGGCCAGGCGTTCGCTCTCCTCCCAGAAGCGCCGGTAGGTCCACCGGGCACCGTAGTAGACGAAGGCGTCGCGGTCCCCCCATCTCCGGACGCTCGCCTCGACCAGGTCCTGGAGGAGGAC
>JASHTC010000126.1 GCA_030040755.1 Thermoplasmata archaeon
TGTCGGGCGAGGCGATGATCGAGCCGTTGGTCCCGATCGATTGACGCAGGAGGATCACGCTCGCCCGGTAGACATCCTTCGCCCGGTCGCTGAGCTCCTTCGGCGGGTTCGGCAGCCGCCGCCTCGCCCACGTCTCCCAGAACCGGGCCGACTCCTCGACGAACCGGCTGTACCCTCCCTTGCGGACGTAGTCCCGGACCTCGTGGATCGCCGGCAGCGACCGGCCGGCGACGAGGAACAGCTGGATCTGGACGTCGGCGTCCGGCCGCGCGTCGATGTCCCACTCCATCACGCTGTCGGCGGCCCCGTGGGCGACCTGACGGCCTTCCAGGTGTCCGTCCTCGGCGTCGACGTAGGTCCCGCGCAGCCCCTTCAGGGTGTGCTCCCCGCAGACCGCCCGGGTGTAGCCGGGGTCGCTGAAGAACTCGAAGAAGTAGCCGCGCTTGTAGTGGACCAGGGAGGGGACGGTCGGGTCGACGTAGGCGGTGTCCTGGTACATCGACTCGGCGATCTGGAAGGAGTGGTAGGCGAACAGACGCAGCGACCGGGCGGGGTCCGCGCGGAGGCGGAAGACCCGGGAGACCAGGTCATGGTTCGGGTGGGTCTGGTCGCGGATGGCCAGCGTGATGCCGTGGCCACGCCAGACGGACTCGGGCAGGTGGCCGCCCCCGTGCGGGGCCTGCTGGATGTCGTACCCGTTCCCCCGGCGCAGCCAGGCGAACCGGGCCCCCCCGACGTCGAAGACGCCGACGCGCTCCTCCCGCAGGTGCTGGAACTGGCCCGGGTAGGGGTAGAACAGCTCGTTCCAGTCGCCGTGCTCGTTGACCGTCAGGAGCATCCGGCCGTTGCCGGTGAGGCCCGTGATCACGGGCCGCTCCGCCCCCGCGTGCGCCCCGTGCCCGCCCGGTGCTCCATGGCCGCGAGGAGAGGGGAGAACCGGCTCGTATAACCCCTCGGTTCGAGTCGCGCGGGGCTCCCTTCACTGCAGGGTCGGGACGCCGAGCTGCTGGAGCGCCCGACGGCGGAGGTCGGTGAGCGCGTTCATGTAGTTCGCATAGGCGTCGTACGGACTGTCGTAGCTCGAGAAGTACTCGTGGACCCCCTGGTCCGCCCCGTGCCCGCCGACATACATGTAGTAGAAGTGGTCGGACGTCAGGAGCTTGCGCCAATCCGTGAGGAGGGCGGGGTCCGCGGTCCGGCGCACGGCCACCCCCACCTTCTTGGCGGCCTCGAAGGCGGAGCGCTGGAGGTCGTTCCCGAGCCAGGCGCCGAGGTCACGGTTCTGGTCGGCCCAGGTCATCGTGTAGGGGACGGAAAGCGGGGCCCGCGGGGGACCCTGGATCGCCTCCTCGACCGTCGCCCATCCGAGGTGCGGATGCCGACGCACCTTCTCGGGGAGCGCGCTGAGGAACTCGAGGATGCCGGTGCGGGCGGAGTGGTGTTCGCCGAACGTCTCGAAGTCCATGAAGAGGCCCACCACCTCGCCGGGGGTCGCGGCCAGCCAGTCGGCGTACTTCTCCGCGGTCAGGGGGTACTCGCTCCAGCCGGTGGAGGAGAAGCGGAACCCGA
This sequence comes from Thermoplasmata archaeon, assembly GCA_030040755.1. GTDB lineage: Archaea > Thermoplasmatota > Thermoplasmata > Lutacidiplasmatales > UBA184 > Lutacidiplasma. The sequence continues at coordinate 1,570 of JASHTC010000126.1, forward strand.
CGTCGTCGCTGAGCGGGTAATGGCGGAGCAGCAGCCGCACCGTGGGGGCCGGGGCGGCGCAGTACCGCATCGTGGACGGCTCGCCCTGGAGCACCCCCTCCCACCCTTCGGCCAGCATCCCCTGGAACCGCTCCGCCTCGGCGAACCGGGCCAGGTCGTCGGAGTAGGCCAGCTCGGTCATGCGCAGGACGTTCGGCGAAGCCCCGAACTCGGAGCGGAGCATCGCTCGATGCATCTCGACCTCCTCGCGGAGCTCCGGGGGCGGCACGAGGAAGGCGAGCGAGTGGTAGTACGTCTCGGCCACCAGCGCGACCTGTCCGGTCCGGTACAGCTCGCGGACGCGGTCGAGCACCTCGGGGGCCGCGAGGCGGGCCTGCTCGAGGAACGTACCGGTGATCGATAGGCTCAGACGGAAGCCGGAGTCCTGGCGAGCCGCCCGGGTCAACCGCTCGAGGGTCGGCAGGTAGCATCGCTCGGCGATCCCGCGGAAGATACCGAGGTTCCGGTCGTGGTCGAAGTACGGTCGGCCCGAGCCGAGGTCGAGGAAGCGGAAGCGCGCCAGCCGCCAGGGCTGATGCATGTGGAGGTAGAGGACGATCTTCACGGGGTCCGTCGCACGGCCATGGCCTCCAGGTACACCGAGACGACCTCGCGGGCCCGCTCGGACCACCCCTCGCGCAAGGCCTCCCACCGCCCCTGCTCCCCCATCGCCCGGCGCAGGGTCGGGTACTCGAGCAGCTCGGCGATGCGACTCGCGAACTCCTCCACGTCCCAGAAGTCGACCTGGAAGACCCCCGACGAGATCTCGGCGACCCCGCTCGTCTTCGACACGATTGTCGGGACACCCGCGGCCATCGCCTCGAGCGCCGCGATCCCGAACGGCTCGACGACCGACGGGAGGACGAAGACGGAGCTACCGGCCAGTAGGAGCTCTCGCTCGTCATCCGAGACCTTGCCGAGGAACATGACCCGGTCGCCGATCCCGAGGGCCGCGGTGAGATGGAGGAGCCGAGAGTACTCCGAGCCTTCGCCGGCGATGACGAACAGGACGTCCGGGAACTGCGGCACGACGCGGGCCGCGGCGCGCAGGAAGGTGTCGACCCCCTTCATCGCGGCGAGGCGCCCGACGTAGAGCACGACCCGACGGTTCGGCTCGATGTTGGCGAGCCGTTCCGACGGCCGGACCGCGTTGTAGATCACCCGGACCTTCCCCGGGTCGGCCCGGTACCGCTCGATCAGCTGGAGGCGCAGGTGGCGGCTGACGGCGATCACGCGGGTCGCCGCGTCGATCCCGATCTGCTCCCGCCGGAGGACATGGTCCCACGGATGGCCGAGCGACCGGTCGTATTCGGTGGAGTGCACGGTCATCACGAGCGGTCGGTGGAGGCGCCGGGCCAGAGCGATCGCGCCCTCCGTGCCGAACCAGTCGTGGACGTGAACGACGTCGGCGTCCTCCACCCCCCCTAGCTGGGCGACCCAGGCGTTGTAGCCGTCCGTCGCGTTCCAGAACGGGCTCCCAGGGGAATCCCCCACCCAGTAGGCGGTCGGGAACTCCGGAGGCACTCCGGCCTCGGGCGCCCCGGGGTACCGGATGCTCACGCCCTCCACCGAAGTGAACGGTCCCGTGAACGGGGTCAGGAACGTGATCCGGTGACCCAGGCGGGTCAGCTCCTTCGCGAGCTCGTACGAGTGAACGCCGAGGCCCCCCGTATGTTGCGGTGGCCACTCCCAGCCGACCATCACGATGTGCAGGGGCCGGGGGGCGACCCGCAGGGGTGTGGGAGAGGAGAGGAGGACCGAGCGCGGCAGCGGCGTCGGCTGGGCGAGCGGTTCGTCCAGCCCGCGGGCCGGGGACGGCGGCTCCTTCTCCCGCCGGACCCGCGGCTTCGCCCGTCCCTTCGCGCGTCGGCCCTTCGGCCTCCGCCGCGATGGCGGGGGACCGGTGCGAGGGGGAGGCCGGGACTTCTTGCGGGCGTGGGCGGGCGGAGGCACGGTCACCGTGCGGCGGGCAATAATCCCGGGCACTTGAGTCCGCCGGGAGCGCGGCGCCCGGGCGCGATTCGGAGCGGGACCCGCGACGCTAGAACCCCGCCAGCAGCTCCGCGATCGCATCTCGCGGGGACGCAGCGCGGGTCACGGCGCTGGCGACCAACACCCCCTGCGCCCCGAGCTCCACCGCTTTCGCCACGTCGCGCCGGCTGTTCACTCCGGCCCCGCACAGGACGGTCGTCTCGGGGGAGACCGCCGCGACGGCTTGGACCGCGCCCAAGACGATTTCCGGGCGAGCCGTGGAGACCGAGCGTTCCCCACCGATCAGGTCCGGCGGCTCGATGGCCAGGTACGGGGGGAGGGTCCGGGCGAGCCGACGGGAGGCCGCCAGGTCCCGCGCGCAGACGACCGCCACGAGACCGAGCCGGTTCAAACGCGTCGTCGTCTCCCGGGTCTCGGCGGGGGAGAGCGGGTGCTCGGAGTGGTTGACGAGGCTGCCCCGGGCGCCCGCCGCGGCCACCGCCTCCGGAGGGACAAAGCCGGTCTGCGCCCCCGGCGCGACCGCGTCGACATGCTGCGCGAGCACGGGGAGGTGGGTCGCCAGGGTGATCCGGGAGATGTCGGGAGCGGCCGGGGCGATGGCGACCGGCACGCCGGCCGACCGCCCGAGCTCCTCCAGGGTACGGGCGATCCGCTCCGACCCGGCGCCGAGCGCAGTGGGGTAGGCCTTCAGGTTGACCAGCAGCAGGGGCCGGCCCAGCGGACCGGGCTCAATGCGCCGCAGGGGCACGGGTCCGCTTGGGACGGGAGCAGATGGCGTATTCGTCGCCGTCGAAGAAGACCTCTCGGTCGGGGTGCTTGCGTTGGAGCTCGGAGATGCGAGTCAGGACATCCTCGAGGGTCGTCGACTCATCGTTCGGGTCGATCCGCACGTGGACCGTCTTCTCGGGCCGGTCGTGCGTACGACCTGTCTCTCCCATGGCCCCCCGAGAACGCCGGAAGTGGAGGGAGGTCTATAAGGGTTCGACGGCGCCCGGGGAGCCCCGCGCCCACCGTTCCGGCGGGCAGGAACCCGGGCGCCGCCTTCCGTACGCACCCCCCGGGGCGGGCCGGGCGCGAGGGTAAGGAGATGCAGACCATGCGCCACGGTAACTCGTATATGGGCGGTGCTCCTCGCCTCCCGCACGAGGTGCTCCGACGGTATGGCGGACGCTGGGACCCAGAACCAGAAGGAAGGCGACGAATCTCGACTCTCCGAGGCGGAGATCGCGGTCCACTGGAAGGAGGAGGAGGTCTACTACCCGAATCCTCGCTTCGTGGGCCAAGCCAACCTGACCGACCCCAACGTCAGCGACCGGTTCAGCGAGAAGAACTTCCCGGAGTGCTTCCGAGAATACGCGGACCTGCTGAGCTGGGACAAGTACTGGACGACCACGCTCGACACGAGCAAGGCCCCCTTCTGGAAGTGGTTCGTCGGAGGAAAGCTGAACGCGAGCTTCAACTGCGTCGACCGGCACCTCGAGAAGTACCGGAACAAGGCGGCCCTCATCTTCGTCTCCGAGAACGAGGAGGACCCGCCGGAGGCGGTCACCTACCAGGAGCTGTATATCCGGGTCAACGAGATGGCGGCGCTGCTGCGCGACTTCTGCGGGCTCAAGACCGGCGACCGGGTCACCATCCACATGCCGATGGTCACGGAGCTCCCGGTCACGATGCTGGCGTGCGCGCGGCTCGGGGTGATCCATTCGGTGGTGTTCGGCGGGTTCAGCGGGGAGGCGTGCGGGGCCCGGATCGTCGACTCGGGCAGCCGAGTCCTGATCACCATGGACGGCTACTACCGCAGCGGCAAGCTGCTCGACCACAAGGTGAACGCCGACATCGCCTGTCGCAAGGCCTCGGAGGAGGGGACCAAGATCGAGAAGGTCCTCATCTGGAAGCGGTTCCGCGACAAGTCGGCGAGTCCGACCCCGATGGTGGAAGGCCGCGACTTCATCGTCAACGACCTCCTCAAGAAGTTCCGCGGGCACCTGGTGCCCCCGGTCTCGATGGCGGCCGAGGCCCCGCTGTTCCTGATGTACACGAGCGGCTCGACGGGCAAGCCGAAGGGCTGCCAGCATAGCACCGGCGGCTACCTCGCCTACGTCACCGGGACGTCGAAGTACATCCAGGACATCCACCCGACGGACGTCTACTGGTGCATGGCCGACATCGGCTGGATCACCGGGCACTCGTACATCGTCTACGGCCCGCTCGCTCTCGCCGCGACCTCGGTGATCTACGAGGGGGTCCCCACGTTCCCCGACCCGGGACGTCCGTGGAGGATCGCCGAGCAGCTCGGCGTGAACATCTTCCACACATCGCCGACGGCGATCCGCTCGCTGCGCAAGGTCGGGCCCGAGGAGCCGAAGAAGTACCACTACCGGTTCAAGTGCATGACCACGGTCGGGGAGCCGATCGAGCCGGAGGCCTGGCGCTGGTACTACGAGGTCGTGGGGCGCGGCGAGACGGTCGTCACGGACACCTGGTGGCAGACCGAGACCGGAGGGTTCCTCTGTTCGACCAAGCCGGCGCTCGACCCGATGAAGCCCGGGAGCACCGGGCCGCCGATGCCGGGCATCTACCCGGTCGTCTACGATGAGACGGGCAAGGAGCTCCCGCCCGGAGCCGGGCGCGCGGGCAACGTGTGCATCCGCAATCCCTGGCCCGGGATCTTCCAGACGATCTGGGGGGACCCGGACCGGTTCGTTCGGACCTACTATGCGAAGTACAACAAGGACAAGACCAGCACCGACTGGCACGACTGGCCGTACTTCGCCGGCGACGGCGCCCTGTGGGCGAAGGACCGGTACATGCGGATCCTGGGCCGGGTGGACGACGTCATCAACGTCGCCGGCCACCGCCTCGGCACCAAGGAGATCGAGTCGGCCTGCCTCACGGTGCCCGAGGTCGCGGAGGCGGCCGTCGTCCCGATCGTCGACGCCGAGCGGGGACGGGTCCCCGAGGTCTACATCGCGCTCAAGCCCGGCGTCAAGCCCGAGGGGATCCCCGAGAAGGTCACCCTGGCGGTGGAGACGGTGATCGGGAAGATCGCCCGGCCGCGGGCGGTGCGGATCGTCCCGGACATGCCGAAGACGCGCTCGGGCAAGATCATGCGCCGCGTGCTCGCGTCGATCTCGAACCGCATGGACTACGGGGACATCACCACGCTCGCCAACCCCGAGGTGGTCGAGCAGATCCGGGTCCAGGTCCAGGGCGCCGGGCCGGTGGAGAAGAAGGCCGCACCCGAGGACATCAAGCGGTTCGGCCAGGACAGCGGCTAGCGGGCGCCTCCGCCCAACCCTTTCCCCTTCCCCGTCCATGTCCGAGCCCGAGCCCCCGGCCCGCCCTCCGGCCGAGGCGCGACCGGCGCCGTGTCCCCGCTGCGGCGGAGCTCTCGGAGAACCGGTGAGCGGCGACGTCCACTGCCACGTCGACTGCACCCGGTGCGGCGCGCGGTTCGAGCTCGACGACCCGGACCTCGGGCCGCGCCCCCCTCCGGAGCCACCGGGCTCGGGCTAGCTTGGGGCGTGCGGGATCGTGGTCGGGGCGTACGTCGGGATCCGGGCCAGGTGGATCCCTGCGAGGAGCGCCCACAGCAGGACCGGAGCGACGATGAGCCGCTCCATCCCGCCGACGCCCAGCGCCCCGTAGAGCTTCTCTTCGAAGAGGACCAGGGCGACCAGCCCGACGAGGCCCATGACCATGGTGAACGTCCGAAACCCGTCCCAGCGGGTATCGCGGAACATCGCCACGGAGAGGACCATCAGCGCGAGGTTCGCTGCGATGAAGGCCGTCGCCGCCGACGCCGTGTGCACCGTGAGGTTGACGTCCTCGGGAGAGAGCCCGACCCCGATGGCCCCGACGCCGGCGATGATCAGCAGGAGAAGCCCGATCGTCCGGGCCGCGCGCGGGCGGAATGCGGACCAGAGGAGCAACGTTCCGATGATCAACAGGACCCCCATCAGGACGATCGAGACGTTGAAGACGTCGTGCCACGGGGAGCAGACGTAGATGTCCCCGTGGTAGATGCCGCAGTGAGCGGCCCCGAGGTCACTGATGTAGTTGCCGGTGAGACTGTAGCTGGTCCCGGTATACCCGAGCTGGGTGATGATCATCCCGACGACGAACTCGACGACGCCGACGATCCAGAGGATCGCTCCGTGCCGCACCGAGCGGTGGACGAGCGGACCGAACCGCTCGGTCGGCCGGGCCATGGGGGGCTCCCCCGCCTCCATCACTTCTCGCGAGCGTTCTTCGAGTAGGAGGCATCGCTCGCCCGCTTGAGGCGGGCGCCGTCGCGGTCACAGAGCGGTCGAGCGCTGGGGGGAACGTCGATGACGTAGCCGCCGCCACACTTGGGACACTCGTAGTACGGCATGTCGAAAACCTAAGCCCAGAGAAATACGGTGGGCTATAAAGCGGGCGGCTTACAGTCGAAGGGGGGACACCCATCGCCGAGGGGAGGGCTCGCGCGCCGGGCCAGCGAGCGTCGGGCCCGCCGCCGCCCCGTCGGTCCGCGCGCCCAGTCGCCAGCGCGAGTCCCCCGTCGGCGACCCAGAAACGGTTCCGGCGCCTCGACGCGTACCGGGTCGCTCGGGAGTGGGACCGGTACGAGGGGACGGCGCAGCGGCGGCTCTTTCGGGAGCTGCGCACCCGGTTCCTCGACCGCCACGCCGTCCCGACGGGCTGGGTGCTCGATGTGGGCAGCGGACCCGGCCGTTTTCTCCCCCACGTGGGGGGGCCCGGGTGCCGACGCGTCGCGCTGGACCTGTCGGAGGAGATGCTGCGCCGGGTCGCCCGCGACCGGTCGCGTCGTCCCGACCTCGTGCGGGGGGATGCTCTGCGGCCTCCCTTCCCCGCCCACGTCTTCCACGAGGTCGCCGTCCTGGGAAACCCGGTCGGGTTCGCCGGACCGCAAGGGGACCGGCTCTGGAGGGAGGTCGGGGAACTGCTGGAGGCAGGGGGTCGGCTCATCCTGGAGGTGGTCGCCGGTCCGGGGGAACGCTCTGCCTATCTGGCCCGCCTTCCTCCGACGAGCCTTCCCCGACTCCTCCACGCTCCGCTACGCGCCCTCCTGACCCGGGTGGACCGGGAGGGGTTCCTCTCCGAGGCACCGCGCAAGGCCGATCCCGGGGCGTTCCGGAGGTACGACCCGGGGGCCCTCGCTCGAGCGCTGATGGCCGACGGATGGGTGGTGAACGAGACCCTCGCGGTCGCCCCGGCGCTAGGAGCCGACCCCGCCCGTCTGGAGGCGGTCGAAGCCGACGCGGCGGCCTGGGGCCGTCTTCGGGAGCTCGAGGAGCTCCTCGGGCGTCGGGTCGAACGTCTCCAGTCCGCGGCCGCGGTCCTGCTGGCCGCGACCGCCCCCTGACCGACCAGCGGCGGGGTTAAGTAAGATGGGCTCGCCATTCCATCTCTAGACGGCCGATGGCAAAGACTCCACCCGCCTCCGACGAGGCTCCGGCCAAGGGGTCCTCGAGGAGCAAGGCAACCGCCTCGGGGACGCGGACCGTCACCGTCCCCGGACCGGAGGACCTCGAGCACGCCAGCGAGGATGCGCTGCTTCAACTGCGGATCGCCCGCTCGGCCCACCTCTACACCGTCATGATCTCGGCCGCGCTCGCGCTCGACGGGATCCTGGTCCTGCTTCTCGACACGGCCATCCCGACCCTGCCGGCCGCGGACACCGGGCTCGCGGCGATCCGCGACACGGGGTTCCTCCTGATCCCGATCGCCGCCGGGATCGCGATCGCCGTCGTCGCGCTCATGGCCAAGTGGGAGGCCTTTCAGCTGTGGCCGTGGGAGCCCCACTTCAGCGTCACGGTCGGAGCGGTCGCCCTGAACGCGGTGATCTCGATCGTCTACCTCCTGCGCATCGGGGGCGTCGGGTCGTTCGCCACGCTCTCGATCCTTCCGTGGTACTACGTGGTCTCGCTCGTCGGCATCAGCGTAGCCCTGATCGGGCTCGTCATGACCTGGTCGACCTGGTCCCCGCGGCAGTGGACCAGCGCCCTCGCCGCCGGCCTGCCGGTCGCCACCGCCGCCTTCCTCTACCTGCCGCACGCGACCGCGGCCTCGGGGGCGGCCGGTCTGTCGATCAGCCTCTTCCTCTCCGCCATCCTCTACCAGACCTCGGGCTCCTTCCTCCATCTGATCTCGTCCGGGACGCGCCCGCACGAACGGGAGCTCATCACCTCGGGCCAGACCAAGATGTTCCGGATCGCCGACGAGCTCCGGGACAAGGACGAGGCCCTCCACTTCCGGACGTCGGCCCTCGTCAAGCGCGAGGCGGACGTCGAGAACGCGGAAGCCTCCATCAAGCGGCAGAACGAGGCCCTCCTGGAGGCCCGCAAGCAACTGGACGACTTCGAGGCCGATTACCAGGGCCGGTCGAACGCCCTGATCGAAAAGGAGCACGCTTGGGCCGGCCAGATCGCGGAGATGGACGCCCGCACGCGGCTGCTGGAGGACCGCACCCGGGCGATCGAGGTCCGGGAACAGGAGGTCGCCCGCCTCGTCCCACAGCTCTCCGGGCGGGAGCAGCGGCTGGTGGAGCGCGAAGGGGAACTCACCAAGCGCGATGTGGAGGTGGGACAGCACGAGCAGGAGATCGGTCGGCGGGCCGCGGCGCTGACCGAGACCGAATCGCGCCTCGACTCCCGCAAGAAGGAGCTCGACCGGAAGACCTCCGAGCTGCTCAGCCGGGAGGGGGAGGTCGTCTCCCTCGAGAGCGCGGCGAGGGCCGGCTCGGGGACCCCCACGACCGCTCAGGCGGACGTGGCGGCCCGGGAGGTCAAGCTCCTGCAGTTCAAGTCGATGCTCGAGGAACAGAACATCGCCCTCGGCCGAAAGGCCAAGGAGATCGCGGAAAAGGCCAAGGTCGCCGAGGAGGGCCTGCGGCGCGCCGCCGAGCGCGAGGGGACCCTCGCGGCACGGGAGGCCGCCCTCCGTCAGCGCGAGAGCGACCTCGAGGGGGTCGCCAAGGCGGCCGCCGAGCGCCGGACCGAGTACGAGGGGGCGAGCCAGGGGTATGCCGTCCGCCTCCAGGAGCTAGGTCAGAAGCAGGCCGAGGTCGCCCAGAAGGAGGCCGACGTCAACCGTACCGTGAAGTCGGTGACCGACCGGGAGACCGCCGTCTCGGCGCGCGAGCAACGGCTCCAGTCCCAGCGCGCGGAGCTCGCCCAACGCGAGCAGAACCTCGTCGCGCGGGAACGCCAGCTCGAGGCGAGCGAGGCCGAGGTCGGCCTCCGACGCGCCGAACAGCGCCAGGGCGGTGACCTCTCCGCGGCGACCCTGTCCACGGTCGCAGGGGGGGGCCGCGCGGAGGGCGCGCCGGCGGGACGGGCGGACCGACGGAACCTGGTCGGGACCACCATCACGGAGGCTCCCGTCGACTCCTCCGCTTCGAGCGGCATCCTCCGTCCGGCGACCGCGGCGATGCACGCCGACCGGCTCCCGACCGGTCTCTCCCGCCTGGACGACCTGCTTCTGGGCGGGCTCCCCGAGCGGGCCCACGTCGTCCTGCTGGGGGATGCGTTCGTCGGGAAGGAGATCGTGCTCTACTCGTTCATCGCGGAGGGGCTCAAGCGCGGGGAACCCGCCCTGCTCGTGACCGGCGCCCGCTCCCCCGAGGAGGTCGCCGCCAGTCTCGGGGTGGTGCTCCCCCAGTTCAAGGAGTACGAGCAGCTCGGCATGGTCACCTGGATCGACGCCTCGGGAGCGGGTCTGCCGCCGACGCCGCGGCGCCTCGTCCTCTCCGGGCCCGCCGACCGGGCCGGGATCCTGCAGAACCTCGTGAAGGTCTCCCAGCAGCTCCAGGACGGGAACACGGCCTCCTTCCGCGTCGGGTTCCTCGGGCTCTCCGCGGTGATGGCGGGGGGCGACGCGCACGGCGGCACCTCCTTCCTCCAGAACGCGGTCGGGATCCTGAAGCTCCGGCCGGCGCTCGCGATGTACGCGCTCGAGGGAGGGGCGATCCCGGACGTGCAGGTCGAGGCGCTCCTCGGGCGGATGGACGGAGCGATCCTCTTCCGCCAGGACCGCGACAAGACGTTCCTCTCGGTCAAGGGCCTCGGCGAGGTGCAGACCCACGACTGGGTCGAGTGCCGGGCGACCAACCGGACCCTCGTGATCGGGTCGTTCGCGCTCGAGCGGATCCGCTAGGGGCCGCGAAGCGTCCTAGGGCCCGCCGGGCGCGTGCGTGTCGGCGTACTCCTGGCGGTTGGCCAGGTAGGCCGGGGTCTCCCCTCGGAAGAAGCGGGCCAGGTTTTCGACCGCGATCCGCAGGCTGTACTCCTCGGCCCCCGGATACGCGCTCGCCGAGTGCGGGGTCCCGAGGAAGTTGGGGAGGTCGGCCCAGGGGAAACGAAGGCCGAGCGTTCCGCCGACGTAATCCTCGGACCACCAGACGTCCAGGGCGGCCCGGAACTTGGGATGCGTCTCGAGGTGATGGAACAGCGCCGCTTCGTCGACCGTGCCGGCTCGGCCCACGTTGATGAAGACGGCGTCCGGGCGCATCCGGGCGAGCTGGGGGGCCCCCAGCGACCCCTGGGTCTCCCGGGTGAGCGGCCGCGCCTCGAAGACGAAATCGGCCGCCGCGAGGGCCTCGTCCATCTGATCGGCCGGGTACACCGCATCAAGCTCTGCCGCCATCTTCCCGGAGCGGTTGAGCCCGACTCGACGAACTTCGAACGGCCCGAGGCGTCGTGCGATCTCCCGGCCGATCGCTCCATACCCCAGGATGAGCGCCGACTTCCCGCGGAGGGAGAACTGGGCGGGAGCCGGCCGGAGGCGCCCCGCCGACACCATCCGATGGGCGGCCACCAGGTCGTGGGCCGTGGCCAGCGCGAGGAGGACCGCATGCTCCGCCACGTACGGGGCGAACCCGCCGACGTTCCCGGCGAACCGGACGGAGGCGGGGAACCGCTCGAACGGGAAGCCGTCCAGTCCCGTGTAGACCCGCTGCACGAAGGCGAGCCTGGGCGTCGAGCTCGGTTGGAAGTCGCCCAGCTCACGTTCCACGGAGCCCACGAGCAGCGCCTCCACGGAGCCGAGGTCGGTCGGGTCCGCCCGACTCGCATACCGCCAGGGGACCTCGGGAAGCTGCGCTTCGACGACGGAGTCGACCACCTCCCGCGGCTTGAGGGCGACCAAGAGTCGAGGAGCCGGGGCGCTCATGGCCGACGCACACCCCACGGCCCTATCTTACCGACGCGGGGGCGACGGCCCTGCCGTGTCAATGGTGCGCCGTCGTTCCCGCCGCGGGCGAGCGGAACTCGATCTCCCGCTCGACCGTGTGGGCGGCCTTCTCCGCGAAAGCGCGCGCTTCCCCGACGGTCCTCCCTCGGGCGACCGCCACCCCGAGGCGACGGTCGGGGTAGGCCTCGGGTTTGCCGAACAGGAACACTCGGACGCCCGAGGTGCCCAACGCCGACGCCAGTCCCCCGAACGACGGGGCCCATCCCGACGCCGAGGCGAGGATCACGTGCGCGGCGGCGGGTGTGGTCGGCTCGGGTCCGACGTACGGGAGGCCGAGGATCGCGCGGGCGTGAAGGGCGAACTCGCTGTTCCACTGGCTGCCGAGCGTGACGAGGCCGGTGTCGTGGGGCCGGGGCGAGACCTCACTGAAGTAGACGGTCCCCCCACGGACGAAGCACTCGACCCCGAAGATCCCGACCCCGCCGAGCTGGTCGGTCACGGCGGTCGCGGTGGCTTCGAGCGCGCGCGTCACGTCGAGCGGAAACTGCTCGGGCTGCCAGCTCTCGTGGTACAACGTGCCCGGCCGGAGGTGGGCCACCGGTTCCATCACGGAGGTCACGACCCGACCGTTCGGGTCGTAATGCCGGAGGGTGAGCATCGTGACCTCCGTGTCGAAGGGGATGAACTCCTCGATCATCACGCGGGCGTTCCGCACGCGGCCGTGCTCGCTCGCCTCGCGATAGGCCGCCTCGGCGGCCCCCACGTCCCGGACGACGGACATCCCGTGTCCCGAGCTCGACATCACCGCCTTGAACACGGCCGGTACCCCGAGCTCCTGTACCGCCCGGCGCGTCTCCTCGACGCTCTCGACCATGCGGAAGGCGCTCGCCTTGACCCGAGCCTGCTCGACGGCCAGCCGGCGAATCCGTTCCCGGTCCATCGTGGCCCGGGTCGACTCGGCCCGAGGGATGACGGTCCATCCCTCCTGCTCGAGGCGGACGAGCTCTGCGGTCGCGATCTGCTCGATCTCGGGCACGATCACGTCCGGAGCCTCGCGGAGGACCAGCGCTCGCAACCCGGCCGCGTCCGTCATGGCCAAGACGTGATGCCGGTGGGCGACCTGCATCGCGGGGGCGTCGGCGTAGCGGTCGACCGCGATGACCTCGGCGCCGAGGCGCATGGCCTCGATGGCGATCTCCCGGCCGAGTTCTCCACTGCCGAGGAGCATGACCTTGGGCGCATCGCCGACCAGCGGCGAGCCGACCCGGTCGCGGAACGTGACCCCCGCCACGCGTCCTGTCGCGGACATACGGGCGGGTAGGAGCCGCAGGGGAAGAATCCTGCGCCGGCTCCGGACGGACGACGGAGGTTACTCCTCTCCCATCTGGCGGGGCTTCGGGATGACCTTCGGCTGGTCGTCCAGACCCGGCATGCCCGTCTTCCCCGGGACGATGTCGCAATCCTTCCAGTTGACCCCCACGGTCACCCGGGGGAAGGCGACCTTCAGCGTGTAGTTGGCCAGCTTGCCGATCACGAGGCCCTGCGAGCCGACCACCAGGTTGGGGTTCATGACCGAGAGGTCTCGGGTCAGGATCACCCGGGTCTGGCCAAACACGATCCGCGATAGCTCGCTCCGGTCTTCCATAGGCGGCCGGCCGAGGCGGGCGGTCGCATAAGTTTGGCGCGGGGGCCCGATCTCGGAGAGGCGGAGCTCGGGACCCCCCGCCCTCCGCCGAGGAGCCTTCCCCGACCGTTCGGACCGCGACCCCGCCCCCCGACGAGCGGGGGAGGCCGCGGAAAGGCGACGACGGCACCCGGACGGCGGGGCCAGCCACCCAGATTCGGGGGCCGGCTCGGTGCCGCGGCGCCTCCGGGTTATATGACCTTTCCGAGGACGTAAAAACCCTCCGCCCACGGTTTAAGTAGCAGAAAGTCGTCCACCGCGCTAACATGTCGGCCGCTGGCATGACCATGGAAACGGCGCACGGGATGCAAGAGGCACCGCCGAAGGTGGAGGAGAAGCCCGAGTGGTGGGCGAGTTCCGCAACCCTGGGACTGTTCGGGTTCGGCATGACCACCATCTTGGCGGGGCTGCAGGATGGGAAGTGGATCGGGTTCGGATCCCTCCTGTCGATGGCGATCTTCTTCGGAGGCGCGGCCCAGGTGATCGCGGGAGTGATTGCCCTACGGAAGGGGAACATGTTCGCGGGGACTGCGTTCACCTCCTACGGTATGTTCTGGCTGGCGTTCAATAACCTGGCCACGGTCTACGTATTCACCGGCTCGTCCCTCACATCGGCCTACGACGTGGCGGCCTTCACCTTCGTCTGGTTCTTGGTGACCTTCGCCTTCCTGCTGAGCGCGCCGAAGCACGGATGGGGCATCACGGCGGTCTTCCTGACCCTGACCATCGCCTTCCTCCTGCTGACCTGGCAGTGGTACGCGACCGGCCAGGGAACGGTGATCGCCAACAGCACCTACCAGGCGATCGGTGCGGAGATCATCCTGACGGGAGTTCTGGCCTGGCTGGTCGGGACCGCGGACCTGACCAACTGGAACTACGGTCGGAAGATCATCCCGGTCTAACCGGCCGCGCCTCGACCGTACCCAACCCTTTCCCCCTTCCCTTTTTTTCCACCGGGCGAGCGCGGCTCGGCCTGGGTTTGCTACGGGGCCGGTGAGGGCCTCGGGCCCAGCGCGAGCTGGAGAGCCCCCCAAACCATCAGGACCGACAGGACGAACAGAGGGAGCAGGAACAGGTCCGACCCGGGCCAGGCCACCCCGAGCGCCTCCCCGAACCAGAACCCCGCGAAGG
>JASHTC010000127.1 GCA_030040755.1 Thermoplasmata archaeon
CGGCAGACGATGCTCTTCTCCGCGACGATGCCACCGGAGGTCGTTCGGCTCTCGCGCGACTTCCTTCGCGAGCCCCGGATGGTCCACGTCGCCGCCGACACCGTGGCGGCCGTCGGGGTCTGCCACCTCGCGGTGCCCGCCCCGTCCTCCCAGAAGACCGGGATACTCGTACGCCTGCTCGAAGATGCGACCATGACCAGCATCCTGGTCTTCGTGCGCACCAAGCGCCGTGCCGACCGACTGGTCCGGGACCTTCAGAGCGCCGGGGTGTCGGCCGGAGTCATCCACGGGAACCGGAGCCAGCACCAGCGCATCCTGGCGCTCGAGGGGTTCCGCAGCGGCAACCACCGGGTCCTAGTGGCGACCGATATCGCCGCGCGGGGCGTGGACGTCGAGGGAGTCTCCCACGTCATCAACTACGACGTCCCCCACGAACCCGAGACGTACGTGCACCGGGTCGGACGGACCGCGCGCGCCCAGCGACGCGGCGACGCGATCACCCTCATCGCCCCCGAGGAGGAGCCGGACCTCGCCCGGGTCGAGCGCGTGCTGGGGGAGAAGATCCCGCGCGCGCGGATGCCCGGGTGGAATTACGATGCTCCGCCTCCGCCGCCCGTGGGCGTCGCTCCCCCCGCGGGCTCCCGCGAGGGAGGTCGCCGGTCCGGCCGTCGGGGCGCACCGGGTCGCTCTCGCAACTTCCGCCGGGGTCCCCGGCCGCGGTCGAGCTATTCGGGGGGCACCGAGGAGCGAAACCGCTATCGCCGGGCGCACGGCGCGCGCTTCTGAGCGGGTCGTCCTCCGGGCCCGGACCCCCCGACGTCCCGGCGCGTCCGCCAGACGGCGGCAAGATGAATAGGGGGCTGGCGTCGTGGGGATACTGCTCGCGGGTCAGCCGTGACGACCAACCTCCGGATCTGCCTGACCGTCCTTTCGGTGGGGTTCGCCGTCGAGGGGGCGTCGGAGCTGTACAGCTGGGCGACGCCCGGGGCGGACCATGCCGGACTCAACGTGCTCTTCCTGCTCCCGACGGCGCTCACCGTGGTCGGGCTCCTCTTCGTATGGATCGGCCGGCACGAATGGACCGAGCTCCATCGGCAGCGGAGCCGCCAGGCCACCCTCATCTTCGGACTGAGCCTCGTGGGCGGCGCCGTTGCGGTGGCGGAGGTGGCCCTCTTGGTCGCCTACCCCTCGATCGGAACCCCGCTCTGGGCAGAGCTCCTCTTCGGCGCGGCCGTCGCCTCCCTCCTGCTCGGGACCTTCGTGACCTACGCCTACCTCGTCTTCCACCTGGTGCGGGCCCCGAGCCAGGCGGCGCTGGCGGCCGCGGTGGCATGGGCGTTCATCGTCTCGGGTGTGATCACGGTGGTGCTCGCGGGCGACCTGCCGACGGTGCTCGGCCTCATCCAGTCCCGGAGTTTTACCGTCCCGTCCTTCCTCGCGCCGGTCAGCTCGCTGATCTCCTACCTGTTCATCTCGTACTTCCTCCTGCTCGCGGCGTACTTCGAGGCTCACCTGGCGGTCGCCCGAGGACTGCCTCCCGGCAGCGTGGCGGCGCGCCCAAAGCCCGCTTCGGACCCTCCCCGATAGCCTCGGAATCGAATTGAACTCGAACGGCGTTCCCCTCCGGGATGCCCTACGTCGAATACGACGAGGTGGAGGCCGTATGCGCGGACTGCGGCCGCGTCTTCCGGTCCGAGGAGGCCCTGGAGGCCCACCGGAAGGAGTCGCACGAGACCCTCTCCCCGTCGCCGCCGTCCGCGCCCCGGCCGTCGAAGCGAGCCCGCGCACCGTAACGCGGCCGCCGGGTAGAACGTGGGCTCTGACCCCGCTCGACGAGAGGGCGCGGGGCGATGGGCCACCTAAAGAGGGCGCGAGGTGCGAGTACGGTGGGTCGACCATGACGCGCACCTGCCCCGATTGCGGATCTCCCGTGGACTACGCCTCCCGGACCGAGGTCGTATTGGAGGGGGCATGCGCCGGGTGCGGCCACACGATCACCGTCTTGCAGCACCCGGGGGCCGGCGGACCCCCCGGGACCGGCGTCCGCATCGACGGCCCCACCGAGAGGGAGGAGGGCGTCGCCCCGGTGGAGGCGACGGGATGGGCCGGGCCCCGCCCCGCATGCGAGGGGTGCGGAGCCCCCCTGACCTTCCGGGTCGCGGGAGTGGGAGTCCAAGGGTTCTGCTCGAGTTGCGGGCTCACTTCGGAGTTCCATCCGGAGCGGGTCCCGGCTCGAGAACCCCGGTCCCGTCGGCCGCCGCGGTTCGAGCCCGCGGCCGAAGGCCGGGGCGGCTATGGTCCGACCCGCACCGCGCGCCCCTGCCGGGAGTGCGGGGGCCCCCTGCGGTTCTCGACCGCCCCGGACGGGACGATCTCCGGCGAGTGCGACCAGTGCGGCAATCGGTTCACGCTTCCCCCGAGGCGAGACTCGCCGCCGGGCCGACGCGAAGGCGACCGGCGGTTCGACCGTGGCACCGCATCGAGGTTCGGTCGGAGGGGGCCCCCGCGTCGTTATGGACGGGCCCCCGGAGCGGGGTATCGCCCCCGGGAAGGGCGCCGGGACAGGGACGGGGACGAAGACGACCGCCCCCGCCGCCGGCCGCGCCGCGAGTGACGTGGACGGGTCGGCCGCGCGTCGTTTCTATACCCCGATCGTCTCGCCCCGGGGGAGGCCCCCATGGGCGAACCCGACGTGGCCGCTGAGCTCGAGCAGGTCGAACGCTATCAGTTCCGCGCGACGTATCCGGACCAGCCGTTCGGCCCCCTCATCGTGGACGAACCGCCGCCGGTGGGGGGGAACCGCGGCCCGGGCCCCGGACGAACGCTCGCCACCGCGGTGGGCCACTGCCTGAGCTCCACGCTGGTCAACACGCTCGAGCGGGCGCACGTGGCGGTCGCCCCCCTTCGGACCACCGTCCAGGTGGAGGTGGGCCGGAATGAGCGGGGCCGCCTGCGCGTGCGCCACCTCTCTGTCCACATCTCCACGCGCCCGCTCCACGAGGAGGACCGGGAGCGGTTCGACCACTGTGTCTCGATCTTTGAGGACTTTTGCACGGTGAGCGGGGCCGTGCGCGTGGGCATCCCGATCGATACGCACGTCGCCCCCGGACCGGCGTAGCCGTTAGGCGGGGACGGGCTCGCAGGTTGCGAAGGGCACGCTTCCCCGCGCGCGGCGAAGGGGCGGGACCGCGACCCCGGCCCCGGGCTCGAGGGCCGGGGCCGGGACGATCGCCTTCCAACGGAGGTACTCCACCTGCTCCTCCTCGGAAATGTCGCACATGCCTACTCCCCAGCACGTTACCAGGATTAAGCCGCATGGGGTGGGGCCGGGCCAGCCCCGAGCGACGTCGGGCCCCGGGCGGCGAGTTCGTACCTCCGGGCCATTAAGGTACAAGTCCAACCCCGCTGCCAGCCGTGTCCGGGTCGAGTGAACGAGCCACCCCCCCTACGCGAGGGGGGACCCTCCCGTGAGCCCGGCTTCCTACCTGATCGGCTCCTCCTTGCTCGCCCTGACGGGGATGCTCGGGTTCCTCTGCCTCCGCGGCCTCCGACACTACTCCCAAACCCGGGTCCGCGCCCAGTTGATGTGGGGGGTCGGCCTCGCGTTCGCCGCGGCCGCGATGGGGCTGGAGGCGGCCGTCTATTTCGGGGTCGTCGCGACCGTGCTTCTTCAAGCCTATGTCTTCCTTTCCGCGGCGATCGTGGGGGTGCTCTCTCTCGGAGCGACCCGGGTCCTCCGGCGGCCCCGCGTCGAGCGGGTGTACTCGTGGTACATCGGGGTGACCTGCGCGGTCGTGGCGGTCGTCAGCTTCGCGACCCCCCTGCCTCCGACCATGGTGACCGACGGGATCATCACCGGCGATCCCCCGTTCCTTCTGATCCTACTCTCCACTCTCGTGACCGCCCCGGCGACCCTCGTGCTGCTCACCGCGTCTGCCGTCTCGCTCCGGCGGGACCGCCGATGGCAGACCCTCCTGATGATCGCGGGAGCGCTCATCCTCGGGGCGGGCGGCACCTTGTACATCGCGTCGTTCCCCGTGGCGCTCTACTACGCGGAGTTCCTGGGGATCATCTGCCTCTTCTTGGGGCTCGTCAGCCTGCAAGGCCGGGCGACCCCGACCCCGGCGGCCGCCCGCCCCTCGTCCGCCTGATCCCGGTCGCTTTATGCCCCCCCCGAACCCACGGCGCCCCGGGACCGGAGCGGGGGGGGTGGGCGACCCG
>JASHTC010000128.1 GCA_030040755.1 Thermoplasmata archaeon
GTGCGCCCTCTCCTCGACGACGGGCGGCGTCGACCGGCCGGCGCTCGCGCAGCGCAGCTTCGATGTCGAGCGCGGCGCGCAGGGGGTCGGCAGCCCCGGCGACACGAGCGCGGCCGTGGCCGGTGGATTCTTGACGGTCAACGCCGAAGGGATCGGCGAGCCGCTGTGGACGGTCCGCGACGGGGTGCATGCCTGGAAGGTGCGACGGATCGCGGACCCCGGGTGGGTATGGGTCGTCGCCCACAGCGGGATCCCGCGCGCGACGGGGGATGCCGTCCGCGCGGTCGGTGCCCGCCTCGCGCGCCCGGACGGTCCGGGCCTGCTCGCGGAGTTCACGCGCGTGGCGACGGAGGGAACCCAGGCGGTGGCTCGCGGAGAGCGGGCCCGAGTGGCCGAGCTCATGGCGCGCAACCAGGAGTTGCTCCGCGAGGTCGGCGTCTCCCACCCCCGGTTGGAAGCGCTGCTCGAGGCCGCCCGCCCCGCCGCCGAGGGGGCCAAGCTGACGGGGGCCGGAGCGGGCGGCTCGATCGTGGCGCTCCCCCGGGAAGGGGCAGAGGCCGAACTCGTCCGTGGCCTCGCGCGCGCCGGCGGGTTGCCGTTCGTCGTGCGGCCGTCCCCGCGGGGGGCGGCCTTGCTCTCGGCGGTCTAGCGGCGGTCCCCTTCGGCTACTTGCGCGCGACGATCCGCACGACCGAGTTCGGCGGGAGGGCCTGCTCCGCCCCGATCGCGCGGTGCGTCCGCCCGTCGATCGCGCGAATGAAATGTTCTCCGAGGTCGGTGTGGACCCGGTAGGCGACCGTGCGCGCCGGGGTATCGGCCGGCACGAGGAGGGCGTCCGGAAGGACCCGCCCCCGGGTGTCGGTCCAGCGGGTCTCGTCCTCCACGGGGTAGATGACGATCTGGTGGAGCCGGTCGTACACGAGTCGCTCCAGCGAGCTCTGCACCCCGGTTCCCCCCCAGTGGGACATCACCGCCGCGAGCGCGTCGAGCGCGCTCGCCTGGGCGGCGGAGAGACGGGCCGGATCCCGGACCGAGAACGTCGGGCCGCCGGGTCGATACTCCACCAAGCCGGCCCGGGCGGCACGTCGCAGGGTCAGCTCGGCATCGGCCGCGGTCGGTACGACCGGGAGGTCCCCGACCTTGCCGGCGAGCGCCTCGAGCCGGGCCGCGTCGGCCCGGTCGCACTTGTTGGCGGCGATGAGCCGGGGCTTCGAGGCGCGGAGCAGCGCGCGGGCGAGCGCCCGCCGCTCGGCTGCCGTCCAGTGGCTGGGATGCGCCCGGTCCACGGGGGAGGCACGCAGCGCGGCCGCGAGGGCGTTCGGCCCGACCGATAGGCCCGTGAGCCGGTGCTGGAGGAACTCCTCGACCTTCTTCCCCTCCAGCTCGACGCTACGGGCCGACCGTTCGAAGTCGCGGCCCAGGATCTCGCTCACCCAGTCGACGAGCTCCTCCTCGAGCCACTGCACCTCCTCCGCCGGGTCCTGACTCCCCGGCGGAGCGAGCCGGCCCTCGGGGTCGGTGGCGCCCGAGAGGTCCACCACCTGGATGAACCCGTCCGCCGCCCGCAGGTCGTCCAGGAACTTGTGGCCGAGCCCCTTCCCCTCATGGGCCCCGGGGACCAGGCCGGGGACGTCGACCAGGTTGACCGGGACCCAGCGCGTCCCGTCCACGCACTTGGCGTTCCCCGGAGTGCACGGGACCCCCCGCTCCGTGTGGGGGCACGGTGCCCGAACGGCCGCCACGCCCCGGTTCGGCTCGACCGTGGTGAACGGGTATGGCGCCATCGGCACGTCGAGCAGGGTCAGCGCGTTGAACAGGGTCGACTTTCCCACGTTCGGTTTGCCGACGAGCCCGACTTCGATGGCTCTCCCCCCTCAGACGGAGTAGTCCGGAGCCGTCTCCGGCACGCCGAGCACGGCGTTCGCCGCGAGTGCCATCGCGAAGAGGAGGTCGCTGAGTCGGTTCGCCCACTGGAGGAGCTCGGGCCGGACCGGCTCGGCGCCGTGCAGGCGCCAGAGCTCCCGCTCGGCCCGGCGCGCGACCGTGCGCGCGACATGGAACTCGGCGGCGGGGGGCGAGCCGCCCGGGAGCACGAACGAACGGAGCTCGGGGTAGCGCGCTTCGAATCGGTCGATCTCTTGCTCGAGCTCCGCCACGTGGCGCGATTGGATCACGTGGGCGGGAGGCTTTCCGCCCCGCGCGACCGCGAGCTCGGACTGGGCGATGAACAGCTGGTGCTGGAGCCGCCGGACGACCGGGCGGAAGTCGTCGAGCGAGGGCGGGAGCCCGGCCTCGAGACGGCCGAGCTGCGCGCCGAGCTCGTCGACCGTCCCGTAGGCGTGGATGCGCAACGAGTCCTTGGCTACGCGCGCACCATGGGCGAGGCCGGTCGTGCCGTTGTCGCCGGTACGGGTATAGAGACGCGGGATGATCTCGCCTCCGGACGCCACGGCAGCTGGTCCAACGGAGAGCTCAGACCGTGGACGGGGCAATACGAGATGTGCAGCACCTCATTATGCTTGGCGTCCTGACG
>JASHTC010000129.1 GCA_030040755.1 Thermoplasmata archaeon
GCGGGAGGTCCTCCATCGGGCGACTACGGGTAGATGCCCCGCATCTTCATCGCGTCGACGACGCGCTGGATCGCGACCGCGTAGGCCGCCGTCCGGTTGTGGACGTGGTGTTCCTGCGCGAGCTTGTGCACGTCCGCGTAGGATTGCACCATCACGTGCTCGAGGCGCTTGTTGACGTCGTCCAGGGTCCAGTAGAACCCCTGGATGTCCTGCGCCCACTCGAAGTAGCTGACGGTGACCCCGCCCGCGTTCGCGAGAACATCGGGGAGCACGGTGACCTTCTTCTCGAAGAGGATCGTGTCCGCGGCGGGGAGGGTCGGGCCGTTCGCCGCCTCCGCGACGATCTTCGCCTCGATCTTGTCCGCGTTCCGGGCCGTGATCTGGTTCTCGAGCGCGGCGGGGACGAGGATGTCGACCTTCGCCTCGAGGACCTCGTCGTTGTTCACCGGCTTCGAGCCGGGGAAGCCGACGACCGAGCCGGTCTTCTGCTTGTGGGCCTCGATCGCGTGGGGGTTCATCCCCGCGGAGTTCCAGATCCCGCCCTTCGTGTCGGACGCGGCGACGATCTTGGCGCCCTGCTCGTCGTAGAGGAGCTTGGCCGCGACGCTGCCCGCGTTGCCGAACCCCTGGACCGAGACCGTCGCGCCCTTGACCTTGACACCGGCGTGGGCGGCCGCTTCGCGGATGACGTAGGCGCACCCGCGGCCCGTCGCCTCGCCCCGGCCCTCGCTGCCGCCGAGGCTGATCGGCTTGCCGGTCACGACGCCGGGGACGGAGTATCCCTTCAGCATCGAGTAGGTGTCCATGATCCAGGCCATCGTCTGGGAGTCGGTGTAGACGTCGGGGGCCGGGATGTCCATCTCGGGCCCGATGATCGGGGCGATCTCGCTCGCGTAGCGTCGGGTGAGCCGCTCGAGCTCCCCGTGGGAGAGCTTCTTCGGGTCCACGACGACCCCGCCCTTGGCGCCGCCGTACGGGATGTTGACGACCGCGCACTTCCAGGTCATCCAGGCCGCGAGCGCGCGGACCTCGTCGAGCGTCACGCCCGGATGGTACCGGATACCCCCCTTGCAGGGGCCCCGGGCCATGTTGTACTGGACGCGGTGTCCCGTGAAGACGCGGTACGACCCGTCGTCCATGTGGACCGGGAAGTTGACGGTCAACTCCCGCTTCGGGTGCTTCAACATGTCCCGGACGCCGGGCTCGACCCCGATCAGGTCCGATACGATGTCGACTTGCTGTTTCGCGGTCTCGAACGGATTGGCGACGGATTCGGTGGTCATCTCACGGTGCGGCATAATTCGGTACCCCTCGGGGTGCTCCCGAAACCGGGCGACGGCTACTTTACGGTGGCGCGTCCCTGCGAGGGCACGGCACGGCGTTTCGACAACTGACGACCTAGCCGCGCCCTCGGACGCGTCGGCCGGCGTCGAATGGTCGCCAGCCGCCGGGGGGCATCGGCTCCCGGCGGGCCCGCTCGCGCCCCCGTCCGTGCTGGAGCCAGCTCCCCGACCCCGGCTCGACCCAACCGATCACGGTGAGGCGACCCCCGACCCGCCGCACGGCCGCGGACGCGCGCGCGACCGCGAAGGCCGGGAGCGCCGCGAGGAGCTCGTAGTCGCCTCCGTAGACGACCGCCCGCGCGCGGGCCGCGCGGGGGAGCTGCCGCAGCGGACGCTCGAGCGGGAGCCGCGCTTCCGCGATCACGACCCGGACTCGGCTCGCGGCGGCGAGCAAGCGGCTCGCGTCGGCCAGCCCGTCCGAGGTGTCGAGCATCGCGTGCGCCCACCGGGCGAGCTCCTCTCCCTCGCGGACGCGGGGATGTACCTCGAGAAGATTCCGCAGCGCACGAGGCCGGCCGCGCGAGGTGCGAACCGAGCTGGCCCACCGGCAGGCCGCGAGCCCGCCCCGACCGACGGTGCCCGTGGTGACGAGCACGTCGCCCGCGCGCGCGGCGGCCCGCGGCGCCAGGTGTCCCCGGCGACCCCAGCCGACCACCGTGCTCACGACGGAGCGCGTCGGGGACGGCTTCGTGTCGCCCCCGATGAGGGGAGCGCCGAACCTCCGGCCCATCCGGTCCGCGCCGAGGACCACCGATCGCGCCCACTGTCGCGGGGTCCCGACCGGGAGCAGCAGCGCGAGGAGGAGGCCGGCCGGACGCGAGCCCTTCGCGGCGGCGTCCGAGAGGCTCACCGCGGCCGCCGCCCGGCCGACCCACTCCGGGGGGGACTCCCGGCGGAAGTGCGTCCCCTCGACGAGCGCGTCGGTCGTCAGCACCGCCACCCGGCCCGGGGGAGGGACCAGGGCCGCCGCGTCGTCGCCCAGGGGGAGGAGCCCCTCCTTCCCGGCGGGGAGCGCGCGGGCGAGCCAGTCGTGGAACTCCTGCTCGTTCAGGGGGCGCGCACCGGAGGCGGGCCGCGGCGGCACCGGACCCTCACCGGTACGGGACGAACTCCTTGCCGAGGAGCTCGCGTCCGAGGATGATCCGCATGACGTTGAGGCCGCCCTCCGCGCCCACGAGGTAGGACATGATCCCGCGGAACCCCAGCTCGAGCCCGACGTCCTTGGTGTACCCCGCGGCCCCGAACCACATCATCACGCGCTTGACGCACTCGAAGGCGACCTGCGGGGCGGCGAGCTTGACGCTCGCGACCGCCTGGGTGACCTCCGAGCGATGGGAGGGGTCCCCTTTCAGGGTATACGTGTCCAGGAGCCAGGCGGCGCGGCGGCACTGCCACTTGACCGCCTCGACCTGGGTCCATAGGTCGACCAGCTCGAACTGGATCCCCTCGAACTTTCCGAGCGGCTGGCCGAAGGCCTGGCGCTCCCGGATGTGCGCCATGCCGGTCTCGAGGGCCCGCTCCGCGGCCCCGATGCACGCCGCCGCGACGAACGTGCGGGCGACCGTGAACCCTTCCATCGCCAGGTCGAACCCCTTGCCGTCGGTCCCGAGCAGATACTTCGCCGGGACCCGGGCGTCTTGATAGGTGAGGGCGCCGGTCGAGATCCCCATCCGACCGAGGTTCTCGAACTTCTGGGTCGCGATCCCCTCGGTACGCGTCGGCACGTAGACGAACCGGAACCCGCCTTCCTCCGCGCGGCAGAGGGTGAGGTGCCCGCCGCCGAGGCGCTTGGCCTCCTCGACGCCGGAGACGAACGCCTTCTCCCCGTGGAGGACGAAGGCGGGCCCCTCCTTCCGCGAGGTCGTTCGCAGGTGCGCTAGATCGCTGCCGCCCGTCGGCTCCGTCGTGGCGATCCCGAGGAAGGCGCGGCCGGCGCAGACGGCCGGCAACACCTCCCGCTTGGCTTCCTCGGTGCCGTGCACCGCGAGGATGTGACCCCAGCCCGCCTCGAGCAGGAAGAAGACGGCCGTCGCCATCGAGAAGTCGCCCCGACCCACCTCCTCGGCCGCGATCTCGGTGAGGACCGCCGAGGCCCCCATCCCGCCGTACTCGGCCGGGACGGGCATCGCCAGCAGGCCGAGGTGGGCCATCTCGGCCAGCACGGCGTCCGGGATGCGGCCCTCCGCGTCGATCGTTCGCTCGTGCGGGCGGAGCATCTTGTCGCCGAACCGGCGCACGGCGCTCTGGAACGCCTCCTCCTCGTCGCTCAGCCGGAAGTCCATGGTCCGCCGGCGCGACGGTTCCCAAGGCTAAAGGCTTCGGGGCTCCCCCGCGTGCGGGGAACGCCTTTAACTTCGGCCGACTCGACCGAGCCGCGGGGCGCGATGACGACGGTCCGGGTCGGGGTCAACGGGTTCGGCACCATCGGCAAACGCGTCGCCGCCGCCATCGCGAAACAGCCCGACATGACCCTGGTCGGGGTCGCCAAGACCCACCCCAGCTTCGAGGCCCGGGAGGCCCTCCGGAGCGGCTACCGGCTCTACGTCACCGGGACCGGCGACCTGGCGGCCTTCGACCGGGTGGGCCTCCGCACCGCCGGCCGCGTCGAGGAGATGCTCCACGACGTGGACGTGGTGGTCGACGCCGCCCCCGACAAGGTCGGGCAGGAGAACCTCCACCTCTACCAGGAGGCCGGGGTCCGCGCGGTCTTCCAGGGCGGGGAGAAGTCGGACGTCGCCGAGGTCTCGTTCAACGCGCTCGCGAACTACGCGGCCGCGAAGGGGCACCGGACCGTGCGCGTGGTCTCGTGCAACACGACCGGCCTCGCCCGGGCCGCCTCCGTGCTCACCACCCGGTGGGAGGTCGACCATTGGGAGGCGACGATCGTCCGGCGGGCCGCCGACCCCGCGGAGACGAAGCGCGGTCCGCTCAACGGGATCATCCCCACCCTCCAGATCCCCTCCCACCACGGCCACGACGTCAACTCGATCCTCCCCCAGCTCCACATCACGACCACGGCGGTGGTCGTGCCGACGACCTTGATGCACGTGCACGTCAACAACGTTCGCTTCCGGACGGGACCGAAGGACGCGGCCGAGCTGGTCGAGGCGCTGCGGGGCACCGCGCGCTTCCACGTCTTCGCCCGGTGGGAGGGGATTCAGGGGACCCCCCAGGTCATGGAGTTCGCCCGCGACCGGGGCCTCGGCCGATCGGACATGATGGAGAACGTCCTCTGGGAGGAGGGGGTCCGGGTGGACGGCCGGACCGCGACGTTCTTCCAGGCGATCCATCAGGAGTCGGTCGTGATCCCCGAGGTCGTCGACGCGATCCGGGCGATGTTCGACCTGGCGCCCGATGCCGCGCACTCGATCGCGATGACCGACCGCGCGCTCGGGATCCCGCCCCCGCCCTAGCCCCCCGTCGACCCGTCCGCGCGTGCCGGTGTCGCGGCCGCCGACAGACGCTGCTCGAAGTCACGGGCGAGCGCGCCCGCGTCGTGGGCCAGCCCCGGCGGGACCGAGACCTCGACCGCGGGGCGGCGCGACCCCCGCACCTCCGAGCGGACCCCCGCGGCGAGCCACGCCAGGTACGGTCCTCCGGTCCGGGCGGCGGGCGAACCGCTCGCGACCGGACGGCCCGTCCGCAGCACGACCACGGCCACCTCGCTCTGGAAGGAGCGGCCGTAGCGAAGCCAGAACAGCGCGGCGACCAGAGCGCCCCCGCCCGCCCACGCGACGGCGACCGACGGGGCGTCCACCGCCACCGCGTTGAAGATCCCGAGCCCCAACCCGGCGCCGAACAGGACGTAGACGGAGACCCGGGTCGGGGCCGGCATCGAGACGCTCCGCCGGCGACGCTCCGCGAGGGTCTCGGAGCGTCGAGGGTATCCACGGGAAGAAGCGCCCCCTCCGGTCGCGACGTCCTCGTGGATCGAGAGGATCTCGAAGCCGGCCGCCCCGAGGGTCGCCCGGATCGCTTCCGTGACCCGAGGCCAGGGCACCGCCGGGAGGGGCACGTCCTGGCGGAGCGGGAAGGTGAGTCCCTCGGGGACCGAGAGCGTCGGAATCGTCAGGTGGGAGTGGACCAGCACAGCAGGCGCCGGGGCGGATCCGGACGGGGGGTCCATTCTCCCTACTAACGGGATGGTGGATGTTCTACTCTTCTGGTCGGCCGGGGACCGCCCTCCCCGGCGCCGAAGCCGACGTGGCGGCCCCGTCGCCCGTCTACGGCGACCCCAAGAATTTTATAGGACACTCCGCTCGCGCGCGAGGCATGTACTACCTAGACCATCGCCGGGACGTAGTCCGCATCCCGCCGGAGCGGCTCGGCCCGGAAGTCGACACGGTACTCACCGAGCTCGCCCAGCAGCAGTTCGAGGGGAAGCTGGTCGACGGGCAGAACCTAGCGGTCACCATCCGCGACGTGCGGGCGATCGGCGAGGGGCACATCATCCACGGGGACGGCGGGGTCTATCAGGAGGTCGAGTACGAGGCGCTCCTCTTCCGGCCGGAGATCCAGGAGGTCGTCGAGGGCGCGGTCGTTGAGATCCGCAAGTTCGGGGCGTTCGTCCGATTCGGCCCCCTCGACGGGCTCCTCCACGTCTCGCAGGTGATGGACGACCGGGTCAACATC
>JASHTC010000130.1 GCA_030040755.1 Thermoplasmata archaeon
TACCGGATCGGCTCGAGCGTCGAGTTCGACTGGTCGACGATGAACCTCGTGGACGGGCTGCGCGCGGAGGGGGTGCCGGGCGTCGCCCTGCTGAACTCCAACCCGGAAACCGTCTCGACCGACTACGACCGCTCCGACCGTCTCTACTTCGAGGAGATCACGCTCGAGCGCGTGCGCGACATCGCCGACTTCGAGCGGTTCCGCGGGGTGGTGACCTGCGTCGGGAGCCAGCTCGCCCAGAACCTCACCCCGCTCCTCCACATCTCCGGGGTCCCGATCCTCGGGACCCCGCCGGAGTCGATCGACACCGCGGAGGACCGGGCCCAGTTCGCCCGCCTCCTGGAGCGGCTCGGCATCCCGCAACCGGCCTGGCGCGCCTTCACGACCGTCGACGAGGCGAGCGCCTTCGCCGACGAGGTCGGCTACCCGATCCTCGTGCGGCCGTCCTACGTGCTGAGCGGCCAGGCGATGCGGGTGATCTGGGGCCGCCACGACCTGAGCCGGTTCCTCTCCGAGGCGGCGCGCATCTCTCCCGAGCACCCGGTCGTGATCACGAAGTTCGTGGAGGGGGCCGACGAGGTCGAGCTCGACGCGATCTCGGACGGGCAGCGCGTCCTCGTCGCCGGGGTCCTCGAGCACGTCGAACGCGCCGGGGTCCACTCGGGCGACGCGATCTTCTGCCTCCCGCCGCGGCACACCCCGCCCGAGGTTCAGCAGGCGTTGATCGACGCGGCGGGCCGGCTCGCCCGGACGCTCGCCATCCGGGGCCCGTTCAACGTCCAGTTCCTGGTGAAGGACCGGGCCTACCAGATCATCGAGCTGAACCTGCGGGCCAGCCGCTCCCTGCCGTTCCTCGCCAAGGCGACCGGCTGGCCGCTGCTCCGCGAGGCGGCCCGCGCGATGCTGGGCCGGCCGATCAGCCGGGACGGGGTGGCGCCCCTCCCGCCCGGTCGGGTCGGCGTCAAGGTCCCCCAGTTCTCCTTCCTCCAGCTCACGGGCTCCGACCCGCTCCTGGGGGTCGAGATGCAGTCCACGGGAGAGGTCGCCTGCTTCGGTCCGACCTTCTCGGACGCGCTCGTGAAGGCCCTGGTCGCGACCGGGGTGCGGCTCGTGCCGCGCCGGGGGGCGGCGTTCCTCTCGGTCGGCGGACCGCAGCTCAAGGAGGAGCTCCTCCCGGTCGCCCGGCGCCTGCGGTCGCTCGGCCTGCGGATCTCGGCTACCGAGGACACGGGCGCCTTCCTCCGCGCCCACGGCATCCGCGGGGTCCGGATCCTCCACAAGGTCTCCGAGCCGGCCCGGGAGCCGAACGTCCTCCACGAGCTCGACCGGGGGCGGATCGACCTGCTCCTCAACGTGCCGCTGTCGCTGACCCGGGAGAAGTTCGAGCGGATGCTCGAGGATGAGTACATCCTGCGGCGTCGAGCGATCGAGCTCGGGACCCCGCTCTTCACGAGCCTGGAGGCGTTCGCCGCCTACGTGGAGGGAGTCGCCTGGCTCGAGGAGCACCCGCTTACCGTCGACTCCCTGTACGGCACCGAGGAGCCGAGCTCCGACGGGGAACCCGCGCGGCGGCCCCAGCAGATCCCCGTCACGCCGGGCCGCAAGCGCCGGCGCCGGCGGCACTAGGCGGGCCGGGCCCCCAGCGGCCGCTCATCGCCGGCTCACCGTGTAGATCTCCAGGACATTGTTGTCGGGGTCCCTCCAGGCGTTCGAGGTGTACCAGGTCGGACCATGCGCCCGCTGTTTCGCCGTCGCGTAGACGGGTCGGAACCCCCGGCGCCGGAGCGCCGCTTCCAGCTCGCGGACCCGCTTCACGGAGGGGGCGTGGAATCCGAGATGGTCCGAGATCGGGTCTCGGACCCCGTCCGTCGGGACGTGGGGCAAGAGCCGCCGGACCCGCCGAGGCCGGGACACCGTGACCCAGATCGCGAGGCGCCCGTGGCGGTACCCCAACCAGAACGGGTCGACGGGTCGGGCCGGGGTGAACCCCAGGACGGGGAGGAACCGGTCGTAGAACCGGCGCGCCCGACGGAGGTCGGTCACCTCGAGGTTGACGTGCCCGAGGCGGACCCCGCTCGACCGCGGCACACCCCCCGGAGAGGAGAGCGGGATTATCAGCCTTCATCTGCGGGGAGCCTCCGGGAGCGGCCCCCTCCTCCGCGGCGCCGACCGATCCGGGGCTCCCCCGGGTCGCGAGCGCGGGGCCGTCCCGCTACAGGGGGAACTTGGTGACCGAGTACTCGGGGACGACGGTGGAGGTATCGAGGACCTCGGGGATCCCTCGGATCCGGTCCGTCACGAAGTCGAGGACGCGTCGCTTGTTCGAGTCGGCGCGGGAAAACTCGAGGACGACCAGGATGTCCCAGTCCCCGGTCAGGAAGTGGAGCTCCTTGACCTCGGACAACGACTCGAGCAGGCCGCGGATCCGGTCGAGGTCGCCCCCGCGGACCTTGATGTAGGTCATCGCGCGGATGTTCTTCAACTCGGTCGGCATCAGCGCCGCCAGGGCTTCGTCGGTGAAGGCCCCCACCCCCTCGAGCCGGGGGCCCTGGGGGGAGATCAGCACGGGGAAGTGCTGGACCCCGCGGAGGTGCTCCGCGATCAGGCGCTCGATGGTGCCGACCTTTTCGGTATCGACGACCCGGACCCGGTACCCGCGGTCCCGCGCGGTCTCCTCCACGAGGGCGACGCAGCGCGCCTGGTCGTCGGAGAGGAAGAAGACGGTCGACCCCGCGGCGTCGGTGGCCGCGTCCCCCACGTTCCCCGAGGTCGGAGGAACGAGGGGGCCAGCGGCCGGACCCGGGGGGCGGTAGAACGTCGAGACGGCCTTCTTCGACTGGACGTAGAGAACGAGCTCGTGTGCATCCTCGGGCATGGACGTTCGGCCGAGAGTGGAGCGCCCTACTTAATCATGATTGGAGCGGCCCCCGCCTCCTCGGCGGGGGGAACGGGTTCGCCTCGCTCGGGACCGGTCGGCCCGGGCTCAGTAGCGCTTGTAGGAGTCGGACCGTTCCCGGCCCCCCCCACCGCTGCCGCCCCCGTAGCGGCCGCCACCCCCGCCGTAGCCGCCGCCGCGGTCCCCGTAGCCCCCGCCGCGGCCGCCCCCGAAGGAGCGCCGCTCGCTCTCGAACTCCTGCTGGCTCATGTCGAGGGTCGTGTTGACCTCGGCGATCGACTCCGTCGACTTGGAGAGGTTCCCGTACCGGCCCACGTTCAGGCGCATGTGGCCCCGCACCAGGGAGACGTAGCCGTTGTCGACGAGGATGACCTCGTCCTTGGCGATCGTCCCGATCTGTTCGTTCCAGAGGGAGAGGGTGATCGTCGCGGTGTCGTCGCCGACCACCGCCTCGCACACCTTCCTCGGGTCGCCGAACTTGCCCATGACTTCCTTGGGCTCTCCGACGCTGGTCACCTTGGCCAGGACGTTCACTTGCTTCGAGTTCGGCGTCAGGTCTCGCACTTTGGTCAGGGGTTTGTCCACCATGGGTCTCGCCTTTCTTGTTCGCTTCGCGTTTCGCGTTGCTCGGGAACCGTTGAACGGAACTCTGGTCGTGCGGACACTCGTCGCAAAAGTAGGACGGGCGGGACGCTCGATTCGGGTGGGCTCGCGGATTCCTCATCCCCTGACGTGGGGCCGACCATATAAGGCCGGCGGCCGGACCCGGAGCGCGTCGGACGGGACGAAACGAGGGGGGAGGGTCCCCGGCAACAGGCTTTTCCGTCAGCGAGCCGTTCCTGGTCCGACCGGGTGTGAGCCAGCGGTTTGACCTTGGGGTAAACTATCTCCTGCGCGGGGAGTACGACACGGCCGTCCGGACCTTCCGGGACGTGCTCCGGGAGGACCCGACGGACGCCGGGGCTT
>JASHTC010000131.1 GCA_030040755.1 Thermoplasmata archaeon
GTGCATTACAAGAAGCTCGCGAACCGCATCGCCGGCTACGCGACCCGCTACATCAAGCGCAAGCGCGGGACCTGAGCGGCCGGGCCCGGGGGCTCGCCGTCAATCGACCAGGGCAAGTCCCTCTTGGAGGTGCACGATCTCCACCGGGGTCGTGGGCCGTCCGACGAGCATCCCGTGGGAGTTGGCCACGAGGCAGGCCCCGACGATCGGCACGCCGAAGTCCGCGGTCGAACGGTGCACCGGGACCCGGAGGAGCTCCTCGAGGACCCGCGCCTCGCCCTCGGTCGTGCGGGGGTGGACGACCGCGCCCTTGTTGGTCGCGATCCCCGCCATCCCGACCGTCCCCAGACCGGCGATCGTGCCCCGGCGGGCCGGGACGCGCAGGGCCCGCCCGATGGCGTGCAGGGCCGCGTCGGAGAACTCGGGGTGCACGAGCGCGCCGTGGTCGTTGGCGAGGACGTTGTTCCCGGTGGCGTTCTGCCGGCTGCGGATCACGGTCACCGGGGCCACCGTCTCGAGCGCCGCTCGCTCCTCGTCGGAGAGGTCGTCCCCGACGACCAGCCCCGAGGAGGTCTGGGCGACCAGCGCGCCCACCACCTCGCTGTCGCTGACGTTGGTGCGGACGACCTGCACCCCGAGCAGGCGGGAGAGGTCCCGGGCGAGCCCGGCGGGGACGGAGGCCGGGGCGATCGCGAACGACTCGCCGACGCGCAGGTAGACGCCGAGATAGGGACTGCCCCCGTAGAGGGTACGACCGACCGGCACAGCGTCGCGGCCCTCGACCGGGCGATTACTCGGCCTCGAGAAGGTCGACCTCGACGAGGCCGTCCTCGAAGCGGATCGCCTTGACCCGGACCTGGTGCGGGATGTGCTGGACCCCCCGCTCCCAGATGTGCTCGTTGAGCCGCGGGTCGATCCAGACATCCTCCGGTTTGCCCTTCATGTGCCGGACCACGAACCGTCGCACGGTCTCGAGGGCGTGGCCGGCGCGGCGGCGCCGGGACGGTTGATGCATGCTCGCCCGGAGCGGGATGACGTACTCACGCTCGAGCTCCTCGCCGCGGCGGGCGGTGGGGGTCTTCGGTTTCGCGGGCATCGCCTCCCTCCTCCCCTACTTGTGCAGGTGCCCGCGCTTCCAGGTGTGACGCTTCGGATGCCGCGTGACGCGTCGCTCGGTCCGCTGCATGACCCACGCGGGGACCCGGCGGTTCTGCTTCACGACGCGGAACAAGCGGATCTTTCGGGCCAGGCTCTTCCTGCGATTCGCCATCCTTCCCTCCGTCGTTCAGCGTCGGGTGATCTTGATCTCGCGCCGCTCGGGCATGACCCGCTCGAGCAGGGCGCGGAGCGACGCGTCGTCGACCTGTCGCTGGAGCCGTCCGGTGCTCGCCAGCTGGATCAGCTGCTGCTCCACCGAGTTCGCCACCTCGGGCTTGGCGAGCCGGATTCGACCGAGCCGCTCCCTCGCCTCCGGCGTGAGGATTCGTCGGAGGATCTCGGCCCGCTCGGCCTCGCGTCGCAGCATCTCGGCATCCTGCTGGGCGTAGGCCTGCGCGGTGGCGAGGTCGCCCGCACCCTGCATCTCTTGCAGCTGCTGGAGCCGCCGCCGGCGCAGTTCGTCGAGCTCCGCATCCGTCACGGTCCCCCCTCCTCTCCCCGCCAAAGGGCCTAGAGGTACTTGGCGAGTTCGGGCCGCTCCGCCGCCAGGGCCTTCATCGAGTCGGTCGAGATCTGGTCGAGGAGCTTGAGTCCCTGGGCGGTCACGCGGCGCCCCTGATTCTTGTATGCCTGAACGAGCCCGGCCTTCTCGAGCTGTTGGACGATCTCGCGGACGACCGCCCGCGAGCCGGAGCGGGCGTGGTAGGGCGCGCTGCCCCGGTCCCGCTTGCCCCCGTACTCGGCCGCCAGCCGCGCGTTGCCGACCGTGCCGAGGACGTAGATTTTGCGAAGTACCGAGGCGCTGCGGAGGTACCACCAGTCCGTCGCGACCGGGCCCCGCTGCTTGTGGACCCCCGTCTTGACGAACGTCGCCCAGGCCGGCGGGGTGACCGCGTTGCGGTTCCTCAGCTCGACCGCCAACGGCGGGAGCAACCTCGAGGGAGGCACGTCGTCCGGATGGGCCATAGGGCGGCGCGGCCACTCGGCTGGTGTATTTAAAGTGAGACCCCGGGACCGCAGCGCTTCGGCGGCGGCGGGGCGACTTCTCCTCGTCCGGCCCCAGGTCCCGACCACCGGAAGGCGGTCGGTCCCATCCCTTATGAAGCGTGGCCGTCATTCCGGGATGGTCTACCGGTCGAGGAGCTTCGGAGGATGAGTACCGCAGCGCTCCTGCTCAGTGGAGGGGCCTCCACTCGGTTCGGGGGTCAGCCGAAGGCCCTGCTCCCGGTCGGCGACCGGACCTCGGTGCGACGCCTGGCCGAGGAGTGCCTCGCGGAGCAGGCCGACCCGGTGGTCGTGGTGGTCGGGGCCCACCGCGGACCGGTCGAGCACGAGCTGCGGGGGCTTCCGGTGGAGGTCGTCGGGGCGGAGGACTGGTACGAGGGCCGGACCGCCTCGATCCATGCGGGCCTCCGAGCGATCCCGGAGGACCGGGATGTTCTCCTGTGGCCCGTCGACCATCCCTTCGTCTCGACCCGGACTGTCGACACGCTGTTGGCCGTGCGCCAGCGCGACCTGCTGGCCGTCTGGTTCATCCCGACGTTCCAGGGGCGGGGCGGCCATCCGGTCCTCTGGCGCTCGTTCCTCCGTCCGGAGATCCTCGAGCTCCGCCCCGACGCGCCGCTGCGTTCGCTGCTGCCCGAGTTCGGCCCGCAGGTGCGCCGGGTGGCGGTGGAGGACCCCGGGGTAGTGGCGAACGTAGATACCCCCGAGCAGTACAGCGTGGCCTACGACGAATGGCAGGCACGCGAGAGGGAGTGATGGACCGTCGGATCGCCCGGGAGATGCTGCGCCTCCTCGAGGCGCGCCAGCCGTTCGTCCGGGCGAGCGTCGTCCGCGCGACCGGGTCGGTCCCCGGGAAGCTGGGCGCCACGATGATCGTGCGGTCCGACGGGTCGACCCTCGGCACCGTCGGCGGCGCCGCGCTGGAAGAGAAGGTCAAGGCGCTGGCGGCCGAGGCGATCGAGAACGAGCGGGGAGGCCTGCACCACTTCGACCTCCAGGCGTGGACTCCGGGGGGGCTTCCCAGCCTCTGCGGCGGCACGGTCGAGATCGCGGTCGAGTACGTACCGAGCCACCCGAACCTGCTCCTGTGGGGGGGTGGCCACGTCGCCCAGGCGCTCGCCCAGATCCTGCCGACCCTCGAGTACGACTACAGTGTCGCCGACGACCGTCCCGAATGGGTCAGCGCCGACCGGTTCCCGAGCGCCGACCGTCGGGAGGTCGTGGCCCCCGAGCGTCTCTGGGACGTCTTCGACCCGGCCGAGTTCACGCACGTCTACCTCCTCGGCTACGATGCCGCGAAGGACGTCGAGGCGCTGGCGGTCTCGATCGAGCGGTTCCCGAACCAGATCGGTCTCATCGCCAGCGCCTCGAAGCGGGAGCACATGTATGGCCGGCTCCGGGCGCGCGGCGTGGGACGCGAGGCGCTCGCCCGCGTGCGCTCGCCGGTCGGGCTCGCGATCGGCTCGGAGAGCCCGCCCGAGATCGCCGTGAGCATCGTCGCCGAGATCATCCGCGAGCGACACCCGACCACCTTACGTACTCCCCCGCGTGATGCCGGTGCATCCCACGGAACGCAGGATGCCGTCCCTCGCGCCCCTTAGGTTCCGGCTGAACGGCCACCCGGCCGAGGTCCCGGCCGAGGCGGCCCGGATCCTGCTCGACCTTCTGCGGGAGGACCTGCACCTCACCGGGACCAAGCGCGGCTGCGACCTCGGGACGTGCGGCTGCTGCACGGTGCTGGTCGACGGCCGTCCCACGCTGAGTTGCCTCACGCTGGCCCGCCTGGTGGAGGGCCGGTCGGTCACGACGATCGAGGGGATCTCCCCCCCGCAGGGGCTCTCGCCGCTCCAGCGCGCGTTCGTCGAGACGGGGGCCACCCAGTGTGGGTTCTGCACGCCGGGGTTCGTCGTCACGGCGACGGCGTTGCTCCGCGACCACCCCCATCCGACCCGGGAGGAGATCCTCCGCGCGATCTCGGGCAACCTCTGCCGTTGCACGGGGTACACCAAGATCGTCGAGGCGATCGAGACGGCCGCCGGCGGAGGGGCGTGATGGCAGAGCCGACGACGTCGGAGTACCGCCTGATCGGCCAGCGCGTCCCGTACGTGGAGGGACCGCTCAAGGTCACCGGACGCGCGGAGTACACGGACGACATTCAGCGGCCGGGCACGCTCGTGGGCCGGCTCCTGCGCAGCCCGTGGCCGCACGCCCGCCTTCGCGCGGTGGACGTCTCCGCCGCCCGCGCCCTCCCCGGAGTGTTCGCCGTCCTCACCGGCGAGCGGTACCCGACGACGTTTGGGGTCCTGCCGATCACGCATGACGAGACGGCGATCGCGGTCGACAAGGCCCGGTACATCGGCGACATCATCGCGGCGGTCGCCGCGACCGACGAGCGGACGGCGGAGCGGGCGCTCGCTCTGATTCGGTTCGACGCCGAGCCGCTGCCCGAGTACGCGGACCCGCGCGGCGGGACCGACCGGGTCCCCGAGCCCATCCACTCCCGGGGCCTGAACGGCTCGAACATCCAGAAGGAGGTCGTCCAGCATTTCGGGGACGTCGATGCGGCGTTCGCCCGGGCGGCCCACTCCGTCCGGGTCCGGGGCAACTTCGCCGGCGTGACCCACGCCTTCACCGAGCCGCTGGTGACGATCGCCGAGTCGACGCCCGACGGCCGGCTCACCGTCTGGAGCGCCACGCAGGTACCGCACTACCTCCACCGCTCGCTGAGCGAGGTCCTCGGGATCCCGATGCACCGCATCCGGGTGATCAAGCCCGAGGTGGGGGGCGGGTTCGGGGGGAAGTCCGACCCGCTCCCGCACGAGATCGCGTGCGCGGCGCTCGCGCTCGAGACGGGGCGACCGGTCAAGCTCCTCGTCGACCGGGAGGACGTCTTCTACACGAACCACGGCCGCCACCCGACGCAGAACGAAGTCCGGATCGCGACCGACGCGGACGGCCAGATCCTCGCCTACGACATCGAGGCGCTCATCGACGGGGGCGCCTGGAGCTCGTTCGGCACGGTCACCACCTACTACAACGGGGTCCTGTCGATGGGCCCGTACCGAGTTCCGAACTTCCGGTACCGCGGCCGGCGGGTCTACACGACCAAGCCGCCCTCCGGCGCGATGCGGGCGCACGGCGGCACGAATATCCGATACTCGATCGAGGTGGCACTCGACCAGCTCGCCGAGCGGGCCCACCTCGACCCGTTCGACCTGCGCGAGCGCAACGCGCTCCCCCCGAACTCGACCACCGTCAACCAGTTCCGGATCACCTCGACGTCCTTCCGCAAGTGCCTCGCCGCGGCGCGGGCGAAGAGCGGCTGGGACCGCAAGTTCCGCCAGCTCCCCTACGGCCGCGGCGTCGGGCTCGGCTGCGGGTTCTACATCTCGGGCTCGAACAGCCCGATCCACTTCACGCCGGTGATGCCGCAGTCGACCGTGCACCTCAAGGTCGACATGGACGGGGGGATCGCTGCCCACTCGATGCAGGCGGACATCGGGCAGGGCTCGAACACCCTGCTCGCGCTCATCGTCGCCGAGGTCCTCGGCGTGGACATCGAGCGGGTCCACGTGCAGCGCGTCGACTCGGACGTGAGCCCGGTCGACCTCGGCTCGTACTCGAGCCGGGTCACGTTCATGATGGGCAACGCCGCCCGGTCCGCAGCCGAGAAGATCCGGGCCGAGCTGCTCACGGCCGCGGCCGAGCTCACCGGGAGGCCGGTCGACGAGATGCAGGTCGGTCACGAGCGGTACTTCTCGCGGGTCGACCCCGAGGTCGGGGTCACGTTCCTGGAGGCGCTCCACCGGGCGATGGCACGCTCGGGCGCCCTCGTGGCGAGCGGGTCGTTCAACACCTCGCCGCTGGGCGGCACGTTCAAGGGGGCCCGGGCCGGGACCGCGCCGGCCTACTCCTTCGCGGCCTACGTGGCCGAGCTCGAGGTCGACGTCGAGACCGGGGTCTACCAGGTGGAGACGGTGTGGGCCGC
Organism: Thermoplasmata archaeon; assembly: GCA_030040755.1. GTDB lineage: Archaea > Thermoplasmatota > Thermoplasmata > Lutacidiplasmatales > UBA184 > Lutacidiplasma. Next base: position 6,152 of record JASHTC010000131.1, read on the forward strand.
CTTCGACTGCGGGCGCGCCCTCAACCGGCTCGCCGTGGAGGGGCAGATCGAGGGCTCGGTCCACATGGGGCTCGGCCAGGTGATGGGCGAGGCGATGAACTACCGCGGGACGCGCCTCATGAACCCCTCCCTGCTCGAGTACAAGATCCCGATGCCCCAGCAGATGCCGAAGGTCGAGATCCTCCTGGTCGGGGACGACGACCCCGAGGGCCCCTTCGGGGCGAAGGAGGCCGGCGAGGGCCCCCTGATCGCGACCCTGCCGGCGGTCGGGAATGCGCTCTACGACGCCGTCGGGGTGCGTTTCACCGACCTGCCGATCACCCCGGACAAGGTGCTGAAGGGGATCGACCAACGACGCCAGGAGGGGCGCCCCTGGAAGGGGGCGTAGCCGCGATGCACCTCGACCCGTTCGAGCTCCACCGACCGGCCTCGGTCGACGAGGTCGTGGCGCTGGCGCGGACCTTCGAGGGGAAGTTCGACTACCTGGCGGGCGGCACGGACCTCCTGCCGAACTACAAGATGCACCTCAACCTGCGGCCCCACCTGGTGGCCCTGGAGGACGTCGAGGAACTCCGCGGCCGCTCGCTCGACCGAGTCGGCGCGATGGAACGGCTCGCCGACCTCGAGGGCGACGGGGCGCTCCTCGCCGCCTACCCGCCGGTCGGGGACGCGGTCCGGGAAATCGCGACCCCGCTCGTCCGCTCGAGCGGGACCGTCGGAGGGAACCTCCTGGTCGAGACCCGGTGCTTCTTCTTCAACCAGAGCTACTTCTGGCGCGAGAGCCTCGGGTTCTGCCTCAAGGCCGACGGGGACCGCTGCCACGTCGTTCCCCAGGCGACGAAATGCTATGCGACCTTCTCCGGGGACCTCGCCCCGGCGCTGATGTCGGTCGACGCGGAGGTCGAGGTCGCCGGTCCCGGGGGCCGCCGCCGGCTGCCGCTGGACCGGATGTACGACCGGGAGGGCGACGGGATCCATCGCCTGACCCTGCGGCCGGGCGACCTGGTGGTCGGCGTACACCTGCCGGCGCAGACCCGCGGCCGCCCGGGCCGGTACCTCAAGCTGCGGGTCCGGCCGTCGTTCGACTTCCCCGAGCTCGGCGTCGCGGCGTCGGGCACATTCGAGGGAGACCGCGTCCGGGCGCTCCGCGTGGCGATCGGCGGGGCGGAGA